>NZ_JALJRO010000119.1:0-307 GCF_024519635.1 Pseudomonas sp. Pse1 | reverse complement strand
GCCATCGGCCGCACCTTCCAGGAATCGATGCAGAAGGCCCTGCGCGGTCTGGAGACCGGCCTGTCCGGCTTTGACGAGATCGAGATCGAGGGCGTCGCCGGCGCCGCGGACGATGCGACCGCCCGCGCCGCCGTGGTCCGCGCTTTGGGCGTTCCCACGCCCGACCGCATCCGCGTCATCGCCCAGGCCTTCCGCCACGGCCTGACGGTCGAGGAGGTCAACGCGGCCTGCGCCTATGAGCCGTGGTTCCTGCGCCAGATCGCCGACATCGTGCGCGAAGAAGGCCATGTCCGCGTCAAGGGCCTGC
>NZ_JALJRO010000118.1:0-311 GCF_024519635.1 Pseudomonas sp. Pse1 | reverse complement strand
AAAAAAAAAAAAAAAAAAAAACAAAAAAAAAAAAAAAAAAAAACGAAGAAGGGGAGGAGAAAGAGAAGAGGAAAGAAGAGAAAGAAAAAAAAGAAAAAAAAAAGAAGAGAGAGGAGGGGGAGAGGAGGAGGAAAGGAAGAGGGAAGGGAAGAGGAGAAGAAAAAGGGGGGAAAAGAAGGAAGAAAGAAAAGAAGAAAGAGAAAGAAAAGAAAAAGAAGAAAGTTGATGAAGAAAAGGAGAAAAGGTGAGGGAATAGAAGGTGTGGGAATAAAGATGGAAGGACTGCTCGAAATAGTTACGGTAGTCGCCTG
>NZ_JALJRO010000117.1:0-312 GCF_024519635.1 Pseudomonas sp. Pse1 | reverse complement strand
GATGAAAAGGAATTGATAGACGGTAGGGAAAAGAAAAAGGGGGAGAAAAGAAAGGAGAAGGGGGGGAAGAAAAGAGAGGAAAGAAGGAGAAAAAGGAGAGGAAAGGGAAGAGGAAAAGGAAGAAAAGGGAGGGAGGAGAGAGGGGGGGAAAGAAGGAAAGGAAGGAAGAAGAGGAGAAAGAAAAAAAGGGAAGGAGGAGGAAGAAGGAAAAGAAAGAAAAGGAAGGGAGGAAAAAGAAGAGGAGAAAAAGAAAGGAAAAGGGAAAGAGGGAGAAAGAAAGAAAAGGCTATCGCTGCGGGGTAAGTCTCGGAG
>NZ_JALJRO010000116.1:0-314 GCF_024519635.1 Pseudomonas sp. Pse1 | reverse complement strand
ACCGCTCAGGGGCTCTGTCAGCAACGACTGGCTGGTGCTGACCGAAGAGGCTCTGCATCAGGTCAACGGCAATCGGCAGAAGTTGCTGCAACAGCTGAAGTCCCAGACCTCCAACCGGCAGGAGGTGCTGCAACAACGGGTCGACCGGATCTTCAATCAGGAGGAGTTGCTGCAACAGCTGGTCTACCAGACCTTCAACCAGCCCGACAACCCGTTACTGCATGGTCGGCGCCAGCAGCAGGCCCTGACCCTCAACGGTCTGACTACCACTACCGACTACGCCTACGCAAAACTCAACAGCACCTTTGTGGGCG
>NZ_JALJRO010000115.1:0-321 GCF_024519635.1 Pseudomonas sp. Pse1 | reverse complement strand
GAAAAAGAAAAGGAAAAGAGGGAAAGAAAAGAAGAGAGGAAGAGAGGGGAGGGGGAAGAGGAAGAGAAGGGAAAGGAGGAAGAGAAGGGGGAAGAAAGGGGAGGGGGAGGAAGGAGGGAGGGGGGGGGAAGGGAAGAAGAGGGAGGGGAAAAGAAGGGGGGGAAGAGGAAGAGGGGAAAGGAGAAGGAAGGAAAAAAGGAGAAGAGAAAGAGGAAAGAAGAAGAAAGAGGAAGGGAAGGGGGAAGGGAAGAGAAAGAAGGAAAAAGGAGAAAAAGGGGAAAGAGGAGGAGGGGGGAAGAGCCGGAAGTTGAACAGGGATTC
>NZ_JALJRO010000114.1:0-321 GCF_024519635.1 Pseudomonas sp. Pse1 | reverse complement strand
CGAGCGCAGGATATTGATCGGGGCGAGTGAGTACCCAGCCGGCCTTGCGCCATTGTTCCTGCAAATCCAGCACGACTTTGAAAATGTCGTCGAGCAGCAGTGGCTCGATTTGGGGGGACATGCGGACGCTACCAATTCGATCATCCCGGTAGAAGATCGCGAAAAAACGTGCTGCAGGTGTCACAAAGCCAAACTTCGGATCGACGAAGCGCAGTCTGGCATCAGACTTCGGGATGTTGAATGACACCTCTGCCGGGATAGCAGAAGCAATGGATGCACTGGAACGCTGGCGCATGTCCTCGTAAGGCTCGCCAATCACCA
>NZ_JALJRO010000113.1:0-325 GCF_024519635.1 Pseudomonas sp. Pse1 | reverse complement strand
GGACCCAGTGATTAACAGTCACTTGCTCTACCAACTTATCTATCGCGGAATTCGCCGTATCTTACTTATTACCCCTAACAATTCACCCACCAAATTATTCTTTTTCTCCTTCTCCCTCCTTTCTTCCTCCTCCTCCTTTCCTTTTTCCTCTCCTTCTTTTTTCTTCCCTCTCCTTTTCTTCCCTTTTCCCCCTCCCCCCCTCCCTTCCTCCTCTTCCTCCTCCCTTTTCTCCTTTCCTTCCTTTTCCTCCTCTCTTCTCCTCTTCTTTTCCCCCTCCTCTTCTTCCCTCCCTTCTTTCCTCTCCCCCCCTCTTTTTCTTCCCGCC
>NZ_JALJRO010000112.1:0-327 GCF_024519635.1 Pseudomonas sp. Pse1 | reverse complement strand
CCGATCGACACGACGCCGCTCTCCTCCCCTTTCTCTTTCCCCCCCCCTTTCCTTTCCCTTTTCTTCCCCCCTCCTCTCTCCCTTCTTCTTTTTCCCCTCCTCCTTTTTTCTCTCTTTCTCCCTTTCCCTTTCCTTTCCCCCCTCTTTTTCTTTCCTTTCTTCTTCTTTTCCTCCCCCCCTCTTCCCTCTTCCCTCCCCTTCCTTCCCTTTCCTTCCCTTTTCTCTTTTTTCCTCTTCTTTTTCTTCCTTTTTTTTTCCTTTTTCTTCTTTCCTTTTCCCCTCTTCTTCCCTTTCCTTCCTCTCCCCTCCTCCCCCCCTTCCCTCCCT
>NZ_JALJRO010000111.1:0-328 GCF_024519635.1 Pseudomonas sp. Pse1 | reverse complement strand
TGAAGGGAGGGGAAAAGGGGAAGAAAGGGAAGGGAAAAAAAAGAAAAGAAAAAAGGAGAAAGGAGGAAAAGGAGGAGAAGAGAAAAAAAGGGGAGAGAAGGAAGGGGAAAAAAAAGAAGGAAGGGAAGAAGAAAAGGAGGGAAAAAAAAGAAAAGGGGGAAGGAAGGGGGAAGAGAGAGGGGAAGGGAGGGAGGAGGAAAGGAAGGAGGAAGGGAAAAGGGAGGAGAAAAAGAGGAAAAAGGAGGGGGAGGAGGAGGAGAAGAGGGAGAGGAAAGCCGGGGCGGGGAACAGCAGGGACAGGTTGGCTGCGAAACGCGGCAGGGGGGTC
>NZ_JALJRO010000110.1:0-339 GCF_024519635.1 Pseudomonas sp. Pse1 | reverse complement strand
TAGAGAGAGAAATAAGAGAGGGAAGAAGAAGAAGAGAAGAAGGGGAGAGGGAGAGAGGAGGAAAGGAAGGGAAGAGGAGGGGAGAGAAAGGGAGGGAAAAGGGAAGGAAGAAAAAGGGGAAGGGAGGAAAGAAGGGGGGGGAGAAGGGGAGGGAGAAAAGGGAAGAAGAAAAAAGGGGAAAGGGAGAGAAGAGAAGAGAGGGGGGAAGGAGGAGGGAGGAAGAAAGGAGAGGGGGAGAAGAGAGAAAGGAGGGGAGGGAGGGAAAGAAGGGAAAGGAGAAAGGAGGAAAGGAGGGAGGAAAAGAGCCAACAAGGCGGGCGCCTGGAGGGGCAGTGCGAG
>NZ_JALJRO010000010.1:0-223844 GCF_024519635.1 Pseudomonas sp. Pse1 | reverse complement strand
CGACGCCGTACTGGATCAGTGGCTTGTTCACCACCGGCAGCATTTCTTTAGGCATGGCCTTGGTTGCTGGCAGGAAACGGGTACCGTAACCGGCGGCTGGAAACAAGCATTTCTTGATCATAAAAAGTCCTTAAAACAGGCGGTCCATGCGAATGCGGCGCAGTCTAATCACGCGGCAATGATCTTGCAACGCTCGCCCGGGCAATTCGGAGCAATTTGCGTGCCGCCTATCCGACAGCGCCCCATAATTAGAAACAGAGAAAGGCCTGCACGGAGCCTCAACGCGCATGGAAAAATTCAGCACCCGGCGGTACGGACATCACTCTACTGAAAAAGAAAATTCAGGGAGACTGAAAAGCAAGTGCGCTCCAACTCAATAGAGAAAACGCCTGTCAAACATGGAAGCAATGGTCATGACAATGATAGACTTCCAAGATCATTAGCGCCTTCAACATGTCAAATATACAAACCCACTATATTTACGAACCCCATGAATGACACTCAACGCCAGCCAGAAAACTCCCTCCTAATGAATCAAAACAAAGAAACGGTCATATACGAAGACGAGCAGATCAGAGTTCTATTCTGGAAGGGCAGTTCAGACAGAGTGGTCATCACGTTTGGCGACCTCATCTCTCTGGCAAAAGAAACAAGATACTTCGCAGACACGCCACTAAAAAAACTAGGTTTATCCGCTATTGGCTTCATGGCAAAACGAGGAAACTGGTTCCCTCAGAAGAGCATGCATCTCGCCGCAAAAGTTGCAGCCCCCCTCATCAATGGCTACGACAACAATGTGATTTACGGCGGATCGATGGGCGGCTATGCGGCTCTTAAATACTCCAAATTACTGAAAGGTAGAGTAATAATTTCACTTTGCCCACAATGGTCGATTGACCCTGTCGAGTGTGAGGGTTTCGAAACAGGTTATGAAAAACATTTCACTCCTGAAATGTCAGGCATGGGAATAACCAAAGACGATCTTGCAGGTAATATTTTCACTTTCTACGACCCAGCCTACGCAAAAGATTCATTTCATCTGCAAAAAATCAGACAACTCGGCTACCCGATGCATGTTATCCACGTCCCTCATAGCGACCACCATGTAACGACAGTTCTTGCCGGCACACAATCAATGTCCGAACTCATTGATAAAGCCGAGAAAACCGATTTGCAGGGATTGCGCCTTACCAGCAGCATTGCCAGGAGGGCCAGTGCAAAGAGGGCGCAAATGGTCATTGAAAAAGCCTCAACCCGTCACCCATTGTTAGCCGGACGGCTTATCAACACATCCTCGCATCAGAAAAAGCTCGACGCAAAAACCCTTTCAGCGTGTGATAGCGTCCTATTGGGGAACATTGATGCAGCCGAGCACCCTGACATCTCACTGCCTATAATCAGCCGCATTATCTCAAGAAACAAATGCATGGTTCGTGGCCAACGACTCACAGAACTCCACCAACGCATTGAGATGAAGCTCCGCCCACCCATGGTCGGCACGATTCAGACACATCATGACTCCTTCCTCTGCTATGACCTCAGCAGCGGAAAATTAGCCCACAAAACCAAGCATGAAATTGACGCCAAACCGACAACACTCACCTACGCAATGGCCTTAAAGTCACCATCAGGTACCTCCGCCATTGGCATCCTGTGGGACAACACTCCCTATTTTTGCATTGCCGATAAATCCGGAAACACGGAGTTGACCGCTACAACTTTCAATATGGAACATTCCGAAAACCTCATATCCATCGAAGAAGGCTCCGGAACAACCCGACTGATCAATAACGGCAATTATGTATGCGCCAATAGAAGAGGTGACCTGGCGTTTGATAAGCAGTCCGCCAGTCACTGGGAAGCGTTCAGAATCCAAGCCGCACAACAAGCTTGATGCATCGACCGCATCCTATCGCTTGCTATCACCTGTTGGACGCCGCAGAAGGCCTGGACCTGGTGCACGGCGAAGCGCGGCAGATGCCGATGGCGTATGCGCTGTCCAATGGGTTTGGCTTTGGCGGGGTGAATGCGAGTGTTTTGTTCAGGCGGTGGACGTAAATTGGATGTAGCCATCCATCGCTGCACCGACTCGCATAGCCCCCCCCTTCAATTGCTGCCCCCTTACAAACAATTATTTGCCCTTTATATATGGATATACGTATATTCGATTTTCCATATGTTTTGGTGCCACCATGATCACTCCCCCAGAGCTCTTCAAAAGCCTTTCCGACGAAACCCGTGTCCGCGCCACCCTGTTGATCGCCGATCAGGGCGAGTTGTGCGTCTGCGAGCTGATGTGCGCTCTGGATGACAGCCAGCCGAAAATCAGCCGGCATCTAGCGCAATTGCGCAGCAGCGGTTTACTGCTCGATCGCCGCCAGGGCCAGTGGGTCTATTACCGCCTCAATCCGGATCTCCCCGAGTGGGTTCACGAAATCTTGCAGGTGACTTCCAGCGCTAACGCCAATTGGCTCAAGAGCAACGCCACCCGCCTGCAGAACATGGATGGCCGCCCCGTCCGCGAAGCCGCCTGCTGCTGAACCCTGATCGAGTGAGTTTTGAATGTTTGTCGCAGCAGCTGTTTTCGTCTTCACACTCGTTCTTGTCATCTGGCAACCCAAAGGACTTGGCGTCGGTTGGAGCGCCGCACTTGGCGCGGTCCTTGCGCTGGCAGCCGGCGCCGTATCGCTGCAGGACATCCCCACGGTCTGGGCCATAGTCTGGAACGCGACGGCCACTTTTATCGCAGTCATCATTATCAGTTTATTGCTGGATGAGGCCGGCTTCTTCGAGTGGGCCGCACTGCATGTGGCGCGCTGGGCAAAAGGCAGCGGTCATCGGTTGTTCGCGTTCTGCGTGCTGCTCGGGGCGGCGGTATCGGCAGTGTTTGCCAATGATGGGGCGGCGCTGATCCTTACTCCCATCGTCATGTCGATGCTGATGGCTCTGCGTTTCTCACCGGGCGCGACTCTAGCGTTTGTCATGGCGGCCGGCTTCATTGCCGACACTGCGAGCTTGCCTCTAGTGGTATCGAACCTGGTCAATATCGTGTCCGCCGACTTCTTCGGGCTGGGTTTTACTGAATACGCTTCTGTGATGGTGCCGGTGAGTCTGGCCAGTGTCGCCGCAACCTTGTTGGCGCTGTTTGCCTACTTCAGAAAAGACGTACCGAAAAGCTACGCACTGGATGCGCTTCGTGAGCCCAGGGCGGCGATCCGTGACCGCGCCACGTTCATAGTCGGCGGCTGGACACTGCTGATACTGCTGCTCGGGCTTTTCGCGCTGGAACCGCTGGGCATTCCGGTCAGCGCAGTGGCAACAGCGTGCGCGATAGTGCTTTTTGCCGTCGCGGCCAAAGGTCACAGAATCTCGACTCGTCGCGTGCTGCGCGAAGCGCCATGGCAAATCGTGGTGTTCTCGCTCGGCATGTACCTGGTGGTCTATGGCCTGAAGAATGCCGGACTGACAGATCTGCTCACCCGACTGCTGGACAATCTGGCGGGGCGGGGGCTGTGGAGCGCTACCCTCGGCACTGGGCTGTTGTCGGCACTGCTGTCATCGGTGATGAACAACATGCCCAGTGTGCTGATCGGCGCGCTATCGATTCAGGCCAGCGACACTCAAGGCTTGGTTCGCGAAGCGATGATCTACGCCAACGTCATCGGCTGCGACCTCGGCCCGAAAATAACCCCTATCGGCAGTCTCGCCACGCTGCTTTGGCTGCACGTGCTGGAGCGTAAAGGCATGCGCATCACTTGGGGATACTACTTCAAGGTCGGCATCCTGCTGACTCTCCCGGTCCTCTTGATCACTCTTTCGGCACTGGCCCTGCGCCTGAGCCTCTGACGTCCGCCCAAAAGCGGTAGGAGCAATCCATGCGAGTCCTGTTCATGTGCACGGCCAATAGTTGCCGCAGCATCCTTTCAGAAGCCATGTTCAATCATCTGGCGCCGCAGGGTTTTGAAGCGGTGAGCTCCGGGAGTTTCCCCAAGGGCCAGGTGCTGCCGCGCAGCCTGTCGACTCTGCAACAGGCCGGAATCCTGATTGACGGCTTGTACAGCAAGGGCAACGACGCCTTCGAAGGCAATCCGCCGGATATCGTCATAACGGTGTGTGACAAGGCCGCCGGCGAAAGCTGTCCGGTTTACTTCGGTCCGGCTCTGAAAGCCCATTGGGGGCTGGAAGATCCGTCCGACGTGACAGGTGAAGAAGCGGTAATTGACACAGCCTTCCGCGCCACGCTTGCACGCATCGAGCGACGCTGCAAAGCCTTCCTTGAACTCCCGTTCGGAACTCTCGGCCGCGACGAGCTCAAAAACGAGCTCGATCGAATCGGCGCGCTCTAAGGAGGTTTTATGTCAGAGCATCTACCCAACCTGGATCTGAATCTTTTCGACGGCGCGCACACCGCAGCGCCAGACGAGCACAAGCCGCGCATCCTATTGCTGTACGGATCTAACCGTGAACGCTCGTTCAGCCGCTTGCTGGTGCAGGAGGCTGCACGCTTGCTTGAGCACTTCGGCGCCGAAACACGCATTTTCAACCCCAGCGGTTTGCCTTTGCCGGATGACGCCCCGGTCGATCATCCCAAAGTACAGGAGTTGCGTGACCTTGTGCTTTGGTCAGAAGGCCAGGTCTGGTGTTCGCCGGAACGACATGGCGCGATGTCGGCCGTGTTCAAGGCGCAGATCGATTGGATCCCGCTGGAGCTCGGCGCAGTTCGTCCAACCCAGGGTAAAACCCTGGCGGTGATGCAGGTCTGTGGTGGTTCGCAATCGTTCAACGCGGTCAATCAACTACGCGTGCTGGGTCGCTGGATGCGCATGTTCACCATCCCCAATCAGTCTTCTGTACCCAAGGCCTATCTGGAGTTCGACGACGTAGGAAGAATGAAGCCCTCACCGTACTATGATCGAGTGGTTGACGTCATGGAGGAACTGCTGAAGTTCACTCTCTTGTTGCGCAACCATCAGAACTTTCTGGTCGACCGCTATTCTGAACGCAAGGAAAGTGCTGAGCAGCTTTGCGCACGTATGAATCAACGCTCAATATAAGGCCTTCATGCACGTCGAAAGTCAGGTCCCCCTCGAAGACGCCTGTGCGGCCTGTTTTCGGGCGAAGGTCTGGCTCTCTTGATAGACTTGCACTCCGTCGCGCTTGATGCGGATCTGAGCCGTGTAGCTCACAGTCCCATCTGCCAGTTTTCTTGCCCTGATAGTCGCCATGTCGAAAGTGGTACGCGTCAGTTTTTGAGTGGTACATCGTGCCACCGCGCCCTCAAAAACGCCTGAAAACGCCCGAAATCACGCCCAGAACACGTTGAAGAAAATGCTAGATAAACAGAGCTTTAGCCCAGTAAACACACGGCCTACGCTGTCCCGGCGCTTTAGCGTTGCACCCATGATGGATTGGACCGATCGCCACTGCCGCTTCTTCCTGCGCCTGCTCTCCAAACACGCGCTGCTTTACACCGAAATGGTCACCACCGGCGCCCTGCTCAATGGCGATCATGAGCGTTTTCTGCGGCATAGCGAGGCGGAGCATCCGTTGGCGTTGCAGCTGGGTGGCAGTGTGCCGCTGGACCTGGCGGCGTGTGCGCGGATGGCACAGGCACATGGGTACGATGAGGTGAATCTGAATGTCGGCTGCCCGAGCGATCGGGTGCAGAACAATATGATCGGCGCTTGCCTGATGGGGCATCCGCAGTTAGTGGCCGATTGTGTGAAGGCGATGCGCGACGCGGTGTCGATTCCGGTGACGGTCAAGCATCGCATCGGCATAAACGGCCGCGACAGTTACGAGCAACTGTGCGATTTCGTCGGGACGGTGCGCGATGCCGGCTGCAACAGTTTTACCGTGCATGCGCGGATTGCGATTCTGGAGGGGTTGTCGCCGAAGGAGAACCGCGACATTCCACCTCTTCGCTATGACGTGGCGGCACAATTGAAGGCGGACTTTCCCGAACTGGAGATCATCCTCAACGGCGGGATCAAGACGCTCGAGGCCTGTCACGAGCATCTGCAGACGTTCGATGGGGTGATGCTGGGGCGGGAGGCGTATCACAATCCCTATGTAATGGCAGAAGTGGATCAGCAACTGTTCGGCAGTACCGCGCCGGTGATCACCCGCGCTGAAGCGCTGGCGCAATTGCGGCCCTACATTGCCGCGCACATCGATGCGGGCGGTTCAATGCACCACATCACGCGTCACGTACTGGGACTGGGCAGCGGATTTCCAGGGGCGCGCAAGTTTCGACAGCTGCTGTCGGTGGATATCCATAAGGCCAAAGAACCGCTGGCCTTACTGGATCAGGCAGCGCATCTGCTGGAAGGTCGTTAAGTATCATTCGTCACCAGGCTGCCATTGCGCCAGCCTGGCCACGCCTGCTCAGGCCGCAGCGGCTTCACTCCAGTTGACCCAACCAAACAGCCAAGTGGCCAGAATCAGCATACCGAATGCGATCCGATACCAGGCAAATACGGCGTAACTGTGGCTGGCGATAAACTTGAGCAGTCCGCGGACGGCGATCATGGCAAACACGAACGCCGTGACGAAACCCAGGGCAAATACGGGGAAGTCGCTTGCCTGGAACAGGTCTCGATACTTGTAGCCGGAATAAACAGCGGCGCCGACCATCGTCGGCATGGCGAGGAAGAATGAAAACTCGGTGGCCGCCTTTCGAGACAGGCCGAACAGCAAGCCGCCTATAATCGTCGAACCTGAGCGTGATGTACCGGGTATCATCGCCAGGCATTGGGCAAAACCGACTTTAAGGGCATCAGTCCAACGCATATCGTCCACGTGATCGACGTACACCACGTGGTCCCTCCGCTCGGCCCACAACATGATGACGCCGCCCACCACTAACGCCACTGCAACCGTGACCGGATTGAACAAGTAGTGGTGAATCGTATCGGCAAACAATACGCCGAGGACTACGGCCGGCAAAAAGCCAATCAACAGGTTCAGGGTGAACTGTTGCGCGCGTCGTTGAGTGGGGAGACCACTGACGATGTCGAGAATTTTACGTCGGAACTCCCAGACAACCGCGAGAATGGCTCCCAACTGAATAATAATGTTGAACGCCATTGCCCGCTCGCCACCAAAGTCGAGCAAATCGGCCACGATAATCTGGTGCCCGGTACTGGATATGGGCAAAAACTCTGTCAGCCCTTCAACAACTCCCAAGATCAACACACTGACCGTAGTCCACAGATCCATCATTCCCCCGTTAGCCCCTTGCGATCGTCGCAAACAGGGTCCTTGACTGTCCAAACACCAAGCTCAATCAGGCTGGATTGTCTTGCCGCCATCGTCGAACGGGAGAGTAGATCGTACCGGCTAAAGTATTGAAACCGATTGTTATCAAACGTCTAATTACGAAACTAACGCGGACAATAACGTCGTTAAATTGCATCAGACATATCGCCTTCAGTCGATGCATTCACCAGCCACAACATGCTACTCAATACAACGAAAATAACGTTACAAAACAAGAAAAAAACTGTACAAGTATCAAGCCCTTGTACATCTAACACCCTATGGGAATTAGCCAATATGACAAAAATAAGGCATTATGCCACCCTCTTTTAACCGGTTAGTTACCCATAAAGAGCACCTTACATAGCTCGTGGACCGCCAAGGCTCATTTCAGGCTTATCAGATATGTTAGAAAAAGCGATTCAGTTCTTCAGTTGGTGAAAAATGTTACCAATTGTCAGACATGAGTGGGAATCGATGCTTTAACATCGCCTTCGCCTGCACCCAGTCGAGTCGAGCCAAAGCATGATGCTTACAAGAAATACACCGACTTCAATTCAGAGCCACGTGAGGGAACAGAAAGGGATTCTCACCATTGGCCGCACCCCCATTGTAGCTGAGGAATTCAGGGCGTTGATTGCCAGCCAAATGGGGGATGAAATAACCGTCGACGCGACGAGCTACAACAACCCTTTCAGCAACACGGTGAACCCGGCGCTGTACCGTGCGGTGCTGGTCATTGTGGATAGCCCCCAAGCGTTTGTAGAAAGCATTGCCTTGATCGAAGGTGTACGGACCAACAATATGGCGTCGATTATTGTTGCGGTGGTCACAGGCTCCGGCACCTACAACAAGATGAAGAGCTATCTTGCCGGGGCAGACTTTTGCCTGAAGCTGAATAACACGCCCGATGAAAGTGCCGAGGTTCTTTCGCAGATTTTCACCAGTCCGGAATGGTTGACGACGGATACGCTGTTTTTAGATCCCACTCGCATGTGCCTGATTGGCAACGATAAAAAACTTGAAGTTTCCTTTGCCGAAATGAAAATCCTCGAGGCTTTTTCTCAGACGAGAAGTCTGATGTTGAGCCACGACGAAATCGCCAGAGTCATGGGTCTCAATGTGAATTTTTACGACCCCAGAGCTCTGGAAAAATCGATCAGTCGTCTTCGCGGCAAGATCAAAGGCATGTATGGCATCAACGCGATTCAAAGCATTCGCGGATATGGATATCGATTAATCAGAGGTTTGATCTCAATCCACTGATTTCTGCGCAAGGGAGCTGCCGCATCATGAATGCCATAAACTGCACGTCTTGCGTTGACCATGCGCATGCCTATTTGTCCCGACAGTTAATTCTGGCGCGCGACGACTGTCCCTTCGGCAGTGAGATCAGGACCCATCGTGACTTCCTGGTAACACCGTCCACCACTGCGCCTTGTCAGTCGCGAGACATCTACAGCGAAGCACTGATGCAAACCCGGCTGAACGCCTTTGCGCTCAAAGACCTCAAGAGCGCCGGCAAAGCTAAGGGGCTCAACCGTAGCTTCGTACGCATCGAGCAGACCGCTCTCATTGATGATGCGCTGACCAAAAAATTGCTTGAATGCGGTGAAACCCTGCACACCCTCGACCAGACACTGGTCATTACACTCAATGAGTTGCCCCATCCGGCAATCAACTTCTTCGATAAAAAGAAAATGCTCAGCAACGTGTACCAACTGAAAGATCAGGGTGTCGAATTCGCCCACGACAGTTTCAACATTAACTACGAAAGCATTGGAATTTTTACCACTCTGAATCTTTTTGAGTATATAAAAATTTCGCTTTCGACTTTGGACTTGAGCCTTAAACTCACCGCCAACCCGGAACTGTTCAACCGGATTTACGAACACATGACCCAGCAGACTCAGGATACCAAGGTCGCCTTCATAGCGGATAGAGTCGAGCATGCCGCCAGCCATGTACTGGCACGCGCGTTGCCCTTTGATTACTTTCAAGGGAGCCATTACTCCCCTGCCGATAACCTCTAACCACTCACAGGCGAACCCCGCAGGAGAGAGCCATGGACAGCATTACAAGCCTCCCCCGAAAATACCTTGTTGTAGTCACTCATAGCCCAGCACTACAAGTCGAGTTGGAAGAACTCCTCGCCAGCAAGCGCTATCGCTCGTACGGCGCGTCACAGGCACAGATGTTTTTGGCAGATGCGACACCCCCATCGTCTTGGCCAAAACTCATGGAGTTTGTCTTACCGCACGCGGAAACACCGATACCAACCGTCATTTACCATGATACCCAGCGCATCGTTTCGACCATCAGGGCCGAATGGCAAAAGCAGCAATCCAGCCCTGCTTTAAGCACTATTGATTCGGCTTGGGGCATCGCCCGAAAAAGCGAGCGTCTTTATGCTCCTGAACAGCGCGAAACGCCCTCTACTCAAACGGACACCTGGTGCTTGAGCAAGGGCGACGGAGCACTGATCAAAGATGATGTCGAGATTGTCTTGACCAGCCTGGAAGCCAAACTACTGACCAAGATGCTGCATCATGATGATCGAGTGGTCAGCAAAGCCGATCTGATCCGCAGCATTGGCAGAGAGCCTGAACACTATCGAGGTCTCGAAATGTGTTTAAGTCGGCTCCAGGAAAAGTTCAAAGGCGCTAATCAAGGAGAACGCCTATTTCGTTCAGTTCGGAATCGGGGTTATTGCCTAATTCAAAAGATAGTTCGCGCCACCCATTGACCTGAACCCGCAAAGCGCGACGCCGGCAGTGCACAACAATCACAATAAAGCACGCCTGCCTGCGCCACTTTGTTCCTGAGCAACTTCCACCTCATCTATTGACCTGGCCGACTATTTATAACGCGCCCCGGGCATCCTTCAGCAACGCCCAGTTACCCCGCCCCTGCCGTTAGAAGTCGTCAGACACTCTCCCTCCCAATAACTTAATCTGGCCATTGTCGACAGCGCCGCCCTTGGCGCTTCAGCCTGTGATAACAAGTCTGACTTACAACAACAATAAAGCCTTCCTGTTCAACTTCAGATTCTGCCTGTCGACTGATAAATGGACGTATTTTGGGGATATCGCATGGTTAACAATCTTCGTATCAATCGAAATACCACCCTCAAAGGATTGACCTTCTGGGGACAGTGGATAGCCGGACAGGGACTTGCTGTAACCCTGCTACTTATATTGGTTTATTACCAGACCGAAACCGTGGAGTTTTATTATCGCGTTTGCGCAACACTGACCGTACTTGCTTCGGTACCGGCCTATACCTGGTGTGGTGTTTATGCAAAGAAAGACAACTATCTGGAGGGCTTGATCAGATTACTGATGGGCTGGGCAATGACACTGTCGGCACTGGCGGTGGTCGCCTTTCTCTGTAAGGCCAATGAACTGTTTTCTCGTCAGATCATCTTGGTTTGGGCGGTGTGCGGGTACATCGGACAGGCATTGCTGTACGTCCCCCTGCATGCGTTTTCGAGGTATTACCAACGCTCGCTGCAGATAGAGCGCAGAACACTGATCGTTGGTACCGGGGAGTTGGCCCAGGGTCTGGCCAACAAACTGAGTTCAATCGAGCACTTTCCCCTTGTCGGCCTTGTGAGCACCCATTCCACACCGCAGCCAGCGCCGGGTATGCCGCCGATCGTAGGACCGCAAGAGCAACTGCTGGACCTGATCAAGCATCACGACATCCGCCGCCTGTACATCACCCTGGCGTTGAGTGAGGCGGCACAAATCGAGGCCATGTATGTCGATTTGCTGGATGCCAACGTAGACGTGGTATGGGTGCCGGACCTGAACAGTCTGACCCTGCTCAACCACTCGGTCAGTGATGTTGACGGCCTGCCGGCGATTCATTTGAACGAGAGCCCGCTGACCAGCAAGCCCACCGCCGCCCTGAGCAAGAGCCTGCTCGATAAAACCGTGGCGTTGATGGCCATCATCGTTCTAAGCCCGCTGCTGCTGGCTATCGGCTTGGCGGTGAAACTGACCTCACCCGGTCCGGTCTTCTTCAAACAGGATCGCCATGGCTGGAACGGCAAGGTCATCCAGGTCTGGAAATTCCGCTCGATGCGCGTACACGATGATCACGAGGTGAAGCAGGCCCAACGTAATGACTCACGCATCACACCAGTGGGGCGTTTTATTCGCCGCACTTCGCTCGATGAATTGCCGCAGTTGTTCAATGTCTTGCAAGGACATATGGCCCTGGTCGGTCCACGTCCACATGCCGTTGCTCACAATAACTACTACTCGGGCAAGATTCTCGCCTACATGGCGCGTCACCGAATCAAGCCGGGCATCACCGGACTCGCTCAAATCAACGGTTGCCGTGGCGAAACCGACACCATCGACAAGATGCAGAAGCGCGTCGAGATCGATCTCAAGTACATCAACAACTGGTCGTTGTGGCTGGACATAAAAATCCTCCTGAAGACGCCTTTCACCCTACTGTCGAAAGATATCTATTAAGGCGCAAGGCCAGATCCTGGATTGCACCTACTAACCAAACCAGGGGACTCACGTCCCCTTTTGGCGTTAAGGCGCGTGACCCCCACCGAACTCGCCGAGGAACCCTTTGGTGATCGCCAAAGAACGCTACGCGCCACCCGCCTGGTATTCATCCAGTGCCAAGCCAGGCAGATGAACGCGCGCGGGACAACCTGCTGCGCCAGGGATAGCAATGCTATCACCTGAGGACGGTCAGTTTCGGAGGACAGTTCGGTTCTGGAGGCGTTGCTGCTGACGACCTGGTGAGGATCAGTGCAGGCACGCTGGCACAGCTGGAAGATTATTTGTGACGAGGGAAGGTAACGAAAGGGTGGTATTACTGATGACTCTTTTGCACCACCCGCAGCACGTCAAAGTGCAGTGATCGAGCGTCAGCAAACGCTAATCGGGTATTGCGCTCGAACCAACAGCGATCTGCAGAGCCCATGGCCCTGCAGCTCGCAACAAGTCATTGCGTGATCTTCTCGAAGTTGCGATAGAACAAATCACTGTCACGACTATCGGTCATCGACTGCAGTGAGTAAGCGCGATTCAAACGTGCCCCACCGTCCCGGGTCAAAGGTGCCCAGACGATATTGGCGCGGCGCATCGTCGACAGGCTCATCATTTCGTCGAACGGGATGGAAATGTAGATCCCCTTGTCGAAACTGCCTTCGCCGTACTCTTCTTTACTGGCCGTGGTCAGGGTTACCCAGCCACCGAATCGCACACCATTGTTGAACTCACGTGACAGGTCGATCGTGGTACCCCAGTCACGGGCCAGGTAACGACCGACGCTGACCGCGGCCTGTGCTTCAAAAGGCAAGTCGGTATAACCGGTGATGTGCCCCGTGACGACCGAGTAATGACGCAAACCAAAACCCTGGTCAAAGTCCCGCTGACGCACAAAGTTCAGATCAGCCCCGACAGACCAACGTTGTCCGGCGGGACGATAAAGCACCTCACCGCCGACACCGGCAAACATCGACTCCAGATAGCCCCCGTAGACCATGCCATAAACGTCTTTGTCCAACTGCTTGGCGTGGTTGATCTGGAACGCGGGCAAGGTGACGTCCGAGGTCGTCATGTATTCACGAAGGTCAGTGCGTACCCGTGGTAATCCACTCGGCGCGTCGTACGTAAACTTGTCGTAGTTATTCAACAGATTGACGCTCAGCAACCCGCTCCACCAGGTATCGCGCGTGAAACGATACTCGGCATCCGCGTCGGCACTGACCTGATAAAGCAAGCCATCCGGCCCACCGATGTTCTGCTTGTAGCCAAGGCCGAGACCATAGGAAAAGGGCTTCGGTGCCTGGGTATATAGCGTGCTCTCGGCGTGCGGAACCGCGGCATTGACCTCGGTGGATCGATGCAGGTCTTGCAACGGCTGCTGGTTATTGACGACCTCGCGGAACATGTCGCGGGGCACGCTGGTTTCTTCCAGCGACATGTCATATCGCTTGTTCACCAAGGTAAACCAATCGATATCGTCGTTGACGCTGTTATCCAGAATCCGGCTGGCACGGCCCACGGCTTTTGCCGAATAGAAATACCGGGACTGCTCGCCATACACCAGCAGTTCCGAGCCACGCTGACTGATGCGCTCAACGGTGTAACCGGCGTTGTCGTGCAGACGCCGGGACACGGAGGCCCAATTGACCTGATCCGGGGACGTTGTCGGCAACTGAGCGGCAAGCGGCTCGGCGGGCGGATCGTAAGTCTTGGCCGGCGCCTTGCGAGTAGCAAAGTTGGTGTGCAGCGTAATGCCAAACATCGCGGTATTGCCACGCTCCCAACCCGCACTCAGGTCGACCGATTCACTGAGCTTTAACACGGCCCCCATGTTGATGGGTGAGTCTTGCTTGATAGCGTTATCGAACGGCTCGTTTTTGTAATCGTTGCCTTCGTATTCAACTTTCAGACTCAGGGGGGCCCACGCGGTTTGATAGGCAATGCCGCCAAACAACGAGGGTGACCCACGGAAATAAGCGTTCGAGTTGAAGTCGCCGGTCCCCTCGCTCGCCGGGCGCGTATCAAATCGGTCGTCGATCCAACCCAGCGGATTATCGAAGTCGCCGCGATTGCCCATGTATCCCCAGGCAATACCCGCGCTGAAATCAAAATTGCCGTAGCGCTTGTTGGCAACAAAATACTCGCTGGAAAACAACCCGGTCCCCCCGATGTCCTGGAACCCCATGGCCACTTGCGGCAGCCAATGGCTTTCCTCCCATAGACGCACTTTGGCGTCGACCGCTTTGTCCTTGTAACTTTGATCGCCGCTCAGGGACTCAGGGCCATAGGGTCGGTTGGTGATTGCGGTGTATCGAAACGAGCCTTCCAGCCAGTCAAACGGCTGCAGGGACAGGCTGTACCGGCTATACGGACTGGTTCGACTGGCATTGACGCTGAGTTCGCCGGCAGGCGCCATGCGAGCGGTGGGCGTTTGTAATAACCCCACCCCACCAAAGTCGCTTTGAGTCAATCGCGGCTCTGCCTGAGCCAGACCGCACGGGACCAACAGGACGGCTGCAAATCGTAACTTCAAGGCGCCACCTCAGCCACTGGCTGCGTGGCGAGAAACTCGGCCAACTGTTGATTGAGTTCGGGGGTGGGCGGGTCCAGGTCATCGTTCTTGATGGGCACCAGAATCTTGCCGCCAGCAGCAGGCCAATGCCCCTCTTCGCGGTTCCACATGGCGATGCCGACACGCCGCGTCTGACCGTCGGGCTGGATGAGCCACAGGTAGTCCTGCTCGGCTTCAGCCGAAGGCTGGCAGGAGCGCAGGTAGTCGCGGGCTTCCTGCATGGCCCGATAAGGCAGCCGGCAGGGTTGCGCAACGGCCCCCAGCACCTCCACGGTAGACGGGCGCAGTGGGTAAACCAGGCTGTCGCCATCATCAAGCTGAGCGTTGAGGGCAAAGCCGACCTCTACCGCTACCGGGTCCAGGACCGCAACTTGCCGCCCGGTCACGGGCAAGCGGGCGACCCCCTTATAAAGTTGATCAGCCAATGCAGCACGGGCAGGCTTGTCAAACAGAAGAGCACCCTGCTGTAGGACTTTAAGATCAAACATTACGCCGACCTTCAAACGGCGTTGCTGCTCCTGCAATGGCTGGCGCAACCAAGCAGCCGCCAGCCAGTAACTTTGCGCATCGGGTTGCGAGGCGGTGATCACGTCCAGCAAACGCGCTCCCGGGTCGAACTTGAATTGACCAGGACTGCGGACATCACCACTGACAGTCACATCGGCCTGACTGATACCCGCGGCGGCCAATAACACACCGGCGAACACACTGTTCAAACGCTTCAATTGATGGCTCCCTGCCCAGAACGCAACACCAAGACCTTCAGGAAAATATGCGGCGTCAAATGTTGCTCGCTCTGGATGACAGCACCGTCCTGTGGCCTGACCCAGTAGCGATTGACGGCGTGAAAATCGATTTCCGGTGCTTCCATGTGCTCATCGACCCGGAGCAAGGCCAGGGTCCTGTCCATAACCTTGACCTCTTCGATACCGACCCGGGTGAACCGACTGTTCACCGCGATGCCGACGCGGTATCCGTCGTAAAGGTCAATCAGACGTGTACTGCCATAGCCGTCGGGCAACTGGTGCAGACCGCGCTTGAATGGCGACTCATCCTCCCAGTGCGTACCGTCGAGGTTGCTACCCAGGCCCACGCTGCGCACGATCAAACCGTCGCGCATCAACAGCACCTGCTTGCCAGAGGCCACCCAGAACTGCAGGTCGCCACGTTGGCGAATCAACGCCATGACGCCCTCGCTGCTGGACGTGGTGACTTTGATCTGAGCAAAAGGCACAGCGTCCAACTGCGCCTGAGTCACCTCCAGCGCGTCGGGCCCCACGGCAGATGCCTTGAGAGTATCGAAAGAGGCTTTCATCAGCGGGTTACACCCACACAGCATGAGAGCCATCGCCAAAAAGGCGCTGCTACGCACAATATTCACGGGAGACTTTGCCCTTATCTGCTACTGGCTTCGCTCATGTCATTCTTTGCAGCGGCGCCGATACCGACGATGGATGCAGAAGGCACCAACTGGCTGATGAAGCGATTCCAGCGCGTGACATTGGCGGGCCCGACGTAGACCACGTCTTGCGCTTGCACATCGAATCGGGTTGCCAGGACCATGGCAGAGGGCGAACTGGCCTCCAACTGAAAGATCTTCGCCGGTTCCTTATCGAGGTTCTCAACCCCTCGGATGACATACACCGCGTTGCCGTTGGAGGTCGTCTGGTTCAAGCCTCCCACAGTGCCGAGCACATCGGACAAGTTCATGGTTTTGGTCTTGAAGCTCAGTGCCCGAGGCTGGACCACCTCGCCCATGACGTAGATGCGCTTGCGATCGTTGTAGGCGAGGTACAACTGGTCGCCGCTTTTCAGATAAACATTGGGCAACTGGGAGTCACTTTCGCGATTGAGTTCGTCGAGATCCAGCTTGTACTGGCGCCCGTCTCGCGTCAGCGTAAGGTTTGAAAGGTCAGCATTCTGTGGATCGATCCCCGCGGCGCCAATCGCCTCGACAACACTCAAGGGCGTCGTGGTGAGGGGTTGCTGCCCTGCCCTGACGACTGCACCGGAAATGACGATCTTCTGGCTGGCAAATCGCAACACGCTGACATCGACCTGCGGACTATCGACGAATTGAGTCAAACGTTCGGCAATATGGGCACGCAGTTCCTCAATGGTCTTTCCTGCCGCTGGAATATTGCCGACGTAGGGATAAAAAAGATTACCGTCCGGACGAACAAGACGTCCATTCGCATCAATTTGCTGCTGCGGTCCAGAGGGCGCTGTTAATTCCGGATGATCCCAAACAGTAATAAACAGCAAATCATTCGCGCCAATACGGTAACTTTCCGGCGTGTAGCGCAACAGTTCAGCCGGTATCACCTGATTCACTTCAGACGCGCTATTCATTGCGATCAGTTTGGGCGTTATCGGAATCAATTCGACGCGACTGCTCTCGGAAGTGCCTTCACGAACGATGTCGCTGGTATCCATATGTTGACCGGGAGAAAACATACAGCCTTGCAAGGTAAAACTTGCCAGAACGGCAACAGAAAAATTACGAATCATATTGGCACTACGCAGGTTAAGAGCACATCCAAAAACAAGGCCACCCAGGGTGTCCTGTGTGACCTTGCCCAAACACTGCCAGCACTACTACCTGCTGGTACCGGTAGTACCCGTGGTACCGGTGGTACCCGTAGTGCCGGTAGTCCCGCCATTGGAGCTCCCGCCGCTGTTGGAGGCCGCGATGACCCCCGCGACGACCGCTGCACCGACCATCAGACTTTGCCCGACGGTGACATCGCCGACCAGAGGAGTACTCAGTGTGAGCGGCGCCTCAGCGGCCATTGCAGACGTACTTAAAACACCCAATAGAGTGATGGCTAATAGCTTTCTCATATCAGTCTCCTTCTCGATATACAGTATTTGGTACCCAGTACCAACCGACGTTAGAACGGACCGCCATCGGCCCTACAACTACCAGAGGTTTACATCCGTTCTGCATCTACCTTAGACAGATCATGTCACTGACAAAACATCTATGCCACTGATTGCACAGCACTTCGCCAAGCGCTTTCGGTGAAGCCAGAAGCAATGGTTTTTATAACATCTGCAGTTTTTCCAACAAACTCAGCGGCTTCGTGGCTACTTAATGCGTCCAGCACCTGAATTAATGGCAGAGCGCCTGAAGCAATTGTTATTAATGGTCGGACTTTATTGAGCGTTTTCAGCCGTTGATCGTCCGCTCAACTGATGCAGCACCCGCACAAGCTCATCCTCCCAATGACGGTGGGGAAGTCCGTGCGTCTGCGTCAACTTTGTACAATCGAGCACCGACCAGGTTGGCCGCTTGGCGGGAGTGGGATAGCGTGCGGTCGATATCGCCTGTACATCAGGGGATTTTTCCAGCAAACCAAGGCTGACTGCCTGGTTGAAGATTGCCCTGGCAAAGTCGTACCAGGTGCAGGCGGGCTGGCCACTGAAGTGATACACCCCCCACTCCAGTTTCCCTTCCCGCTGGAAGATCGCGGCCAATGACCAAAGCGTATCGGCAATACTGCCTGCAGAAGTGGGCCCGCCACGCTGGTCATCCACGACAGACAGGCTGTCCCGTTCAGCGCCCAGGCGGAGCATGGTTTTGACGAAGTTATTGCCGTGGGCACCGAACACCCAGCTGGTTCGCAGAACGATATGGCGTGAGCAGTTCAGCGCCAATTGATGTTCGCCAGCCAGCTTGCTGGAACCGTAGACGCCGGTCGGTTGCGTAAAATCATCAGGCGTGTACGGACGATCATGCTCACCGCTGAACACGTAGTCGGTGGATATATGCAGCAGCGGGATGCCGTGTTTTTCCGCCGTCGCAGCGAGAAGTCCGACCCCATCAGCGTTCACCGCATAAGCACGCTCAATTTCAGATTCGGCCTTGTCTACTGCCGTATAGGCCGCGGCATTAATGACCAGCTCAGGCTTGACTGCATCGAACACCGCCTGAACCTGAGCAGCATCGCAGACATCAAGCTCCTGCGAACCATAACCCAACACGGTGAAGCCTGCCGGCGCGCGCCGCAGCAGTTCGTAGCCAACCTGCCCATGGGCGCCCGTCACCAACACTCTCATACTGACTCCCTGCCCATCAGGCTGCGCAAGCTTGGGTTAGCCTTGTCTTTATCCGAAAGACTGGGTTGCTGGATCGGCCAGGTAATCTTCACATCCGGATCGTTCCAGATCAGGCCGCCTTCGTCCGTGGGGTCATAAAGATCGGTGCATTTGTATTGAAAGTCCGCGACATCGCTCAATACGCAGAATCCGTGAGCGTAACCAGGGGGAATCCACAGTTGGTGATGATTGTCGGCGGTGAGTTCCACCCCCACGAACTGACCGCAGGTTGGAGACTCAGGATTGATATCGACCGCTACATCGTAAACGGCGCCGCGCGTGACGCGGACCAGCTTGCCCTGTGGCCGTTTACGCTGAAAATGCAGGCCGCGCAGTACGCCTTTGCGAGACCGCGAATGGTTGTCCTGGACAAAGGGCAGCTCAATGCCGATCTCTCGATAGCGTGGCGCCTGATAGCACTCGACGAAAAACCCCCGCGCATCGCCAAACACTTTGGGCTCAATGACAAGAACCCCGGGTAAATGCGTCTGGATGACCTTCATTGGCAGGGCCTCGCTGATAACAAGCCGGCGAGGTATTGGCCATACCCGGTCTTGTGCAGCGCAGTCGCCAACCTGTCCAGTTCAGCGGCACTCAACCAGCCTTGGTTGAACGCGACTTCTTCCAGGCACGCCACTTTCAAGCCCTGACGCGATTCGATGGTCTGCACGAAATGCCCGGCCTCCATCAACGAATCATGGGTGCCGGTGTCGAGCCAGGCAAAGCCGCGGCCCAATACGCTGACATGCAAGTCGCCGCGTTGCAGGTAGGCGTTGTTGATGTCGGTTATTTCCAACTCGCCGCGATGGGAAGGCTTCACTCCCTTGGCGATCTGCACCACATCGTTATCGTAGAAATAAAGGCCGGTTACCGCGTAGTTGGATTTCGGTTGTTTGGGCTTTTCCTCGATGGAAATGGCTTTGCCATGCTCATCAAACTCCACCACGCCAAATCGCTCGGGATCAACTACGTGATAGCCGAACACTGTCGCACCGGACTGGCGACTGGCTGCTTCGATCAGGTTGGCGCTAAAGCCATGCCCATAGAAGATGTTATCGCCCAGAACCAGTGCGACGTTACTGTCACCGATAAAGGATTCGCCGATGATAAAGGCCTGGGCCAGACCGTCTGGAGTCGGCTGCTCGGCGTACTGAAGCTCAATACCGAAAGACGAACCGTCGCCCAACAGGTTCCGAAAATTGGGCAGGTCCTCGGGCGTGGAAATAATCAGAACTTCGCGTATGCCTGCCAGCATCAATACCGACAACGGATAATAGATCATCGGTTTATCGTAGACGGGTAACAACTGCTTGGAAACACCGCGGGTGATCGGGTGCAAACGTGTACCGGATCCACCTGCAAGAATAATACCTTTCATGTAAAGCTCCTTGATCCCAGGGTCAGCGATCGGCCATATCAGAGGTCACGCCCAGGCGACCAAGGCGGTAGTTCCCGCTCAATACCTGTTCCCACCACGGGTGATTATTCAAGTACCAGGTCACCGTTTTACGAATTCCGCTTTCGAATGTTTCCTTGGGTACCCATGACAGTTGGTTCTTTATTTTGCTGGCATCGATGGCGTAGCGACGGTCATGGCCGGACCGGTCTTTGACAAAAGTCATGAATTTTTTATAAGACACTCGCACTTCATTCTCGCGAGCTGAACCCAGCGGGATGAGTTCGTCCAACAACTCACAAATCGTCTCAACCACCTGCAGGTTGGTCTTTTCGTTATGTCCGCCGATGTTGTAGGTTTCGCCAACCGCACCTCGACTGACCACCTCCACCAACGCTCGGGCATGATCCTCGACATACAACCAATCACGCACTTGAGCGCCGTCACCATAAATGGGGATGGGCTTGCCATGTAACGCGTTCAGGATGACATGGGGGATCAACTTCTCGGGAAAGTGATAGGGACCGTAATTATTGGAGCAGTTGGTGACAATGACCGGCAGCCCGTAAGTTCTGTGCCAGGCCCTGACCAAATGGTCGGACGCGGCCTTGGAAGCCGAATATGGGGAGCTCGGAGCGTAAGGTGTCTCCTCGGTAAAGAGATCCTCAGTGCCCTCCAGATCGCCATACACTTCATCAGTGGATATATGGTGAAAGCGGAAGTCCTGCCGGCGCTCGGGATCAAGTTTTAGCCAATAAGCTTTGGCCACCTCCAATAAGGTGAAGGTGCCAACGATATTGGTTTGGATAAATGCACCCGGGCCATCGATGGAGCGATCGACATGGGATTCCGCAGCAAGGTGCATGACCGCGTCTGGCTGGAACTGCTCGAAAACGGTCTGCAGCGCCATCCGATCACATATATCGACCTGATAGAAACTGTAGCCAGGTAAATGGCTGACCGACGCCAAAGACTCGGTATTGCCGGCATAAGTCAACTTGTCGATATTTCCAACGGTATAGTCGCCGTTCTGCAGCAGATGCCGTATGACCGCAGAGCCGATGAACCCTGCGCCACCGGTCACTAAGATACGTTGTTTCATGGACTCACATCCTGATGAACTATAAAGATACGTTCAGGCCATTCCGACTCGACCAGGGCCATCCCTTAGATAACCGGCCGTACCGACAGGCCGCGACCAATGCCGTAGTACTGGAAGCCTTGCTTGGCCACACGGGCGGGATCGAAGATATTGCGCCCATCGAAAATCACAGGATCTTTCAACGACCTCTTGATTACTTCAAAGTCAGGCGCTTTGAAGTCTTGCCATTCCGTAACAATAATCAGGCAGTCGGCGCCCTGCAGGGCTGCTTCCTTAGTCCCCATCAAACGCAAGTTTGGATGTGAAGGATAAAGATGCTGCGCCTCTTCCATTGCCTTCGGATCATAAGCTTGTACGTTCGCTCCAGCCTCCCACAGCAAGCTCATGAGCTCCAGGCTTGAGGCTTCGCGCATGTCATCGGTGTTGGGTTTAAACGCCAGGCCCCATAGCGCGAATGTTTTGCCGCGCAAATCCTTCCCATAATGGAACTGGACGTGCTCGAACAGTTTCCTTTTCTGGTTCCTGTTAACGGTTTCAACTGCATTGAGAATGTGCGGGACGAAGTTCATCTGTTGCGCACTGTGCTCCAGGGCTTTCACGTCCTTGGGGAAGCACGATCCGCCGTAGCCACAACCCGGGTAAATGAACTGGTAACCAATGCGCGGATCCGCGCCGATACCTTTACGAACAGATTCAATATCTGCTCCCAACAGCTCGGCAAGATTGGCTATCTCGTTCATGAAAGAAATTTTTGTGGCGAGCAGGCAGTTGGCGGTGTATTTCGTCAACTCCGCACTGCGAACGTCCATGACGATGATTTTTTCGTGATTACGGCTGAACGGCTCATACAACTCGCGCATCATATCGATGACGTAGTTGCTGTCCGTACCAATGATAATTCGGTCCGGCTTCTGGCAGTCGCTGACCGCCGAGCCTTCTTTCAGGAACTCCGGATTGGACACGACATGAAAGTCGAAAGCGCACTCTTTGGCGCTCAGCACCTCGGAAATGCGCTGTTTGACCTTGTCCGCAGTCCCCACAGGAACGGTGGACTTGTTGATGACCAGTTTTTTATCACGCATGTGCGTGGCAATGGTTTCCGCTACCGCCAGAACGTATTGAAGATCGGCGCTACCATCCTCACCTGGCGGCGTGCCGACCGCAATGAACTGAATTTCGGCAAACTCAACACCCTCAGCAGGATCGGTAGTGAAAATCAGGCGCCCCGCCTCGTAGTTCTTCTTGACCAGCGCAGACAGGCCCGGCTCATAAATTGGAATAATGCCATCGATGAGTTTAGCTACTTTGTTTTCGTCCTTATCAACACAGCAGACTGTGTGCCCGGCATCCGCGAGAACAGTTGCCTGAACCAGACCGACATAGCCAGTGCCAAAAACTGTTAATTTCATGGATTAGTCCTTTTGGTAGTAGAGAAACTCTTCAAGTAATAAATCGTCATGTCGACCAGATGACTGCGGAATGCCTTCGACTTGAAGACAGCCTTGATCCCTCCCGCACTCGCGCGGATCCCATCGGAAAGCGCATGAGCGTCACAGTTGATCGCCGTCTGATAGCCCATCTGTTTCGCGCGACGGGAAAACTCTGGCTCGCACATGAACAGGAAAAAGTCCTCACAGACGCCGTTCAACGCTCTCCAGACGTCGCCTTTTACCACCCAGTAAGAACTTTGCACCCAGTCGACAATGTGCAGTCCAGAGGTCTTGCCATTCACTTCCGTACATTCGTAACTGTCTCGCGCGCCACTGAACAAGCTGGCAAACACGCGAGGAGCACGTCGGGCAAACTGGCTGGCGAGACTCGGGTAAGTTCTTGCTACCAGTTCGACATTGCCGCGATCATCCACTTGCTTGATACCGACGATACCGATGCCTTGTTCTTTCTGGAGTATCTCTACGGATTGCTTGATACAGTCGTCGGAAGAAAGAATCAGATCAGGATTAAGCAAAACCATGTAATCGGCGGAAAAATCGATGGAAAGATTTGTCGCCTTGGTGTAACCACGATTATGCGATGAGCGCACCAGAGCAATATTACTTTTCTGACTGATGTATTCATTCAATCGGTTAAAGTTATCGTCGTCGACGCTATTATCGAAAACAGTCACCTGACAACTGCTGAAAAGACTTTGCCGTTCCAGCGCCTTCAGGCTTTCAATCAGCCTCGGTGCCTTGAAGTAATCGACAATGGATACATGAATTTTCATGCTGGCGAGTCCTTGCGCCCCAACAGAGCGTTGTATTCATTGATCAGGATATTGGTGACACCTTCCCAGTCATTGGAAAAATCGTCTTTCAACCGAGGCTTATAATCATCCTGCAGGGCGAGTTTTACGCAGTTAAGAATATCGGCCTGGGTACAGTCGGGTTCCAGTCTGAGGGGCGGCGACGAGAAGTAATCGAACAAGGCTGAAGCGGCCGACACGATGGGCTTGCATCCCAGAGACGTCGCCTCCAGATCCACTTGAGAAACCACCTCAAACCATGAGTTCGATAGGTTTATCTTTGACCTTTTATAATGGTAGGCAAGCTGTTCCTGTTTCAGTTCGCCAAGGTATTCAAGATTGGGGCTGGCCTCGACGATTGACTTGAATTTCTCGCAGTACTTCGCGTGATTGGTGTTTTCTTTACCCGCGAATACGACCCGGTAATGTGTACCGCTGAACGCCTTGGCGATCTTCAGAATGTTTTTTCTGGGCTCAATGCGCCCGACCACCATGACATCTATGTCACGGGACGCGGATTGGTTGCCGACACCATGGCTGAAGGTCAATGCGTTAGGTATGACTTTTACCTTGTCAGGCGGCAACCGATCGGTGACGTCGGTTCTTATGTTGCCGAGTTCACTCTCCGACAACGGAAAGATTCTCGCCGAACGCTCGACCAGCCTCTTGTTTATCCCCAATGGCGTGCTGCTGTAGGCCAGCACATTACGGACACTCTTGAACTTAATGAACTCTTTGGCAAAGGAACTGAGCATCAGGTACGCGTCGTAACTTAAAAACCTGCCCAGGAGCCCGGCACTGAAATACTGCACCATGTATTTCTTTTCATGGTGAATGGGCGAAAAGCAGATCGGCACTTTCCTGTTCAGTGCCCAGGTCAGATACCGATAGTTTTCGTACGGTGTTTGCATATTGAACATATGCATGACATCCGGCGTGGTGTCGCGAATAGCCAATTCACCAGGATCGGTCACCACATTGACCAAAAAGCCCCTGGCCTCAAGGTGAGACTTATACTTATAGACCTTGCCTGAGTCGCCACCTGGTTTCTCGGGAGCATCGCGCCTGAGACAAAAAAGAATCTCGACTTTTTTTTCTGGACTCATAGGGCATACCTCACACTTGAATGCTTCCTTGACAGCACGATTTTCACCGAGGCCAAATAAAATATAAAAAACGAGAAGAACAGCGGAACCAGGGTGTTCAGCAAGTCTCCACGAATAATATTGGTGCCTCTGAATAGAAAGATCAGACCCAGCACAGAGTAGATACCCCCTGTCCGAAACAGCTTTTCAATAAGCTGACTCAAACAAAACAACAGCCCTCCGGCGCTGAGCACGCCAAACCAGCGAAAGTTTATATAGGCCTCGCCTATCAATGACGCGGTGATCTCGGCGCCGCTGTCAATCAATCGTTCATAGAAAAATTCCTGGGTGAAGTAGCGATTGCCCGAGATGGGCTTTTCGCTCCAAATCACGCGAGGGATCAAAAAAGTAAAGGCCGCCAGATACGTCTGAGCCGGGCCGATATCCTGTTGCATAATCAAAGAACTGGAGTCGAACGTTACAAAGTCCGGAGAAACAAACACATTGAGCTCTTCTTGTTCGCCCCGCGTAAAGTCCCGGTACAGTGTGGAAAGGCTGAATAGGACAACGCAGGCCAACACCAATTTGACAATGGTTTTCTTGCTTAACTTGCTCCGCCTTTTACGCTGAGCGTTGTGTATCACCAGGTAAAATATGCAAGGCAAGATGCAGTTCAGGACCAGGGTCGAGCGACTGCCCGAGATAAGGCTTGCACAGAAGGTCAGTATCAAGACCACGATGAAAAACAGCCGAAGGGCAAGTGATCTGGACCAGATGGCCCCGGTGAATGATAAGACCGACAGTGCCGGTGCGGTGTACAGGGCGATACCTGCGAGCAGGTTATCTTCAAAAAAGCTCTGTCTATTGCTCAACATTGAAGCGAGCGAATACTTCTGCATGCTGACCGCTACCACGCCACTCAGAAAAAGTGTGTACAACACACAGACCGCGATAAATTTCCCGGTGATGCTCACTTGAAAACTCGATTCCAGTATTCGAGTTCTTTTGCTGAAAAATATCGTTAAAAAACTGTAGACCATCAAGGTCAGTAGACAAAAGACGGCGACACTGGCATTCGATACCGAATCCGCTGGCATTTTTGGATAGGTCGCAGAGAAAAACAGATATTGATAATCGTCTGTGAAATAACCATCGACCAAATAAGAAAGAATTAGAAAAACCGAAAACCACAGATACGTTATCGACTTTTTTGTTGCATAGGTGATGTACACGACAAAAATCGAAATCACCAGGAGGACGACGAATATCATTGCGCGTCACCCACCATGCAGAACACACTGACACAATACAAGCATGACAATGTCATCACGTTGTAAATCAGAAAGGCGTCGAGGGGTGATAAATTCAGCCACGGCCGCAATGTAAACATGGCAATTAGCAGCGAACCCGCCCCAATAACGTAAACAATGTAGGACTTGGATTTAAGATGTAAAAATGCCGAGAACACTGGACAGGTGATCGCAATCACAGCAGATGCCAGAATCTTCAGGTGCGGCGACAATGTGTTGAAAGCCAGGATGAATGCAATAACCAGCAGCACATAAGCACAGGTAAAGGTTTTTAAATTGAACAGTCCCAGCGCACCGTCACCATCATTAATTCTTGTGTACACAAAATTGGTGACGACAAAACCCGCCCCTGCCGCCACGACACTGAAGGCTATCAGCAAGTTATGAACCAATTCGAAGTCCGCGGTACCTGCATACAAGTCGCGCACGATATTGATATCGTTTCTGTATATCAACGACAGAGCGATCCCGGAAAAAATCGTCGCCAGTCCCAAATAAATATTTTGGTTCGCAGGCAGACCAACCTGCTCTTGCGAACGACTAATAACCGAGAGCAAGCCAGTGATCACCACCGCGGTCACTATCAACGTCGGTACTGACAAGGCACGGGTCAATATCAGGATCAAAATGCAGACACCGATCGTCATGTAACGAAACGACGTCAGCGCCTGGAACTTCCATTTGTTTTGACTGGTGAGGTTAAAGGCCACTTTATGTGAAAGAAAATAACCGCATATCGCACCAATACCGGTCAAGATAAAATTTTCCACCATGCTGCCTGTCAGTAGTTGGCTGGCAGCCACCAACACACCCAGGCAAACCGCCAGTATTATCCCTGGGCTAGCGGTTTTCGACACATAGACCTGCACCCCCACAGCCTGGCCCACTTGAATACCGGTCAACAAAAAGGTCACTGATACAACACCCTGCTCAGTTATATAGTGACTACCCGTCAACCTTCCGGCGAGGTAGATAACCAAGTACACCGACACCAGATTAAATGCAGAGCATGTGAGAAACACAGCTCTTCTAACCGCGGTATGTCGTCTCGGGTGGTAGGCTTCTATCCACAAAACTGTTTGCTCCTATCACTGCATGTGCGCCGATCGTGACATTTCCTACAACTACAGAGTTCGGGTAAATCGTCACGCCATCCTGGAGCGTGGGATACCCTCTCTTGTTACCGATTGTGCATCCCTGATAGAGCGTTAAATTCTTTCCAATCACACTTCCCGAACCAATGACTATCGACACCGGGTGTGGCAAATGCAGCCCTGCTTCAATTGACGCGCCATAGCCAACATCGATGGAATGCTTGGCAATCAACAGATTCCTGCTCAAGATATGCACCAGCTTGTTTTTCGACGCGGCAAGCCTCACCAGTAATGATGCATGGATGCTGGGGTTCAACAGTGACTTCAATACTGATTTGAAACCGGCATTACCATACACAGCGCGAATATCGCTTCTAATCAACGCAAACACTTAATGCTTTCCGTAAAAATCGGAATACCAACGCACAAACCGCTGCATTCCCTCTTCGATGGATACAACAGGTCGGTAACCGATGGCGTTGACCAACTCGTCGGTGTCCGCGTGGGTGGTATAAACATCGCCAGGCTGCATAGGCAGGAATTTCTTGATTGCCTTTTTCCCGGCACTGCTTTCAATGGCTTCGATAAACCGGGCCAAGGAAACAGGGGCGCCATTGCCGATGTTATAGACCCTATACGGCGCGCTGCTCTTATCCGGACTGGACATATCAAACTTGTCTCTTACCGGCAGCACATCTTGGATGCGAATAATGGATTCAACGATGTCATCGATATAGGTAAAGTCGCGAGACAGGTTTCCGTTGTTGTAAACCTCGATTTCCTTGCCCTCGATGATCGATTTCGTGAACTTGAAAGGCGCCATGTCGGGCCGTCCCCACGGACCATAAACAGTGAAGAATCGCAGGCCGGTGACCGGAATATTAAAAAGGTGTGAATAGGTATGAGCCATCAGCTCATTGGATCTTTTCGTAGCGGCATACAATGAGATGGGGTGATCGACCGCCGATGATGTCTGGTAGGGCGTCGTATTGCTTGTGCCGTACACTGAACTGCTGGAGGCGTATACCAGATGCTCTATTCCGTTATTCCTGCAACCTTCAAGGATATTGAGGAATCCGTTGATATTGGAGTCCAAATACGCGTGCGGGTTGTCAATCGAATATCTAACACCTGCCTGGGCAGCGAGGTGAATCACTCGGTCGAATGGATACTCATGGAAAATGTGTGTAATCGCATTACCGTCGGAGAGATCAGCTTTGAAAAAGGTGAAGTTTTCCAGAGCCCTCAAAGGCTCGAGTCGCGCGTTCTTCAGTGTAGGGTCATAGTACGAGTTCAAGTTGTCGATCCCGACTACCTCATTCCCTGCAGCACACAACTTATGGGCTACGGCACTTCCGATAAACCCTGCAGCACCCGTCACTAGATACTTCATCATCTCACCCTTATTACCGTCACTCTTACAGAGCAATTGGAGTTGAAGTCATTTCAACCGGGACAGCCGAATACCGATCACTAAAATCCGCACACGCTACCGCCCCAGGGTTTAACATCAGTATCCTGAGAACGGTATTTCAATGGCTTCAGAGCTAATTAAAAATTCTAAACAGACAAATGACGATCAAACCGCTCCGTCCAACTTAATCAGGCGCTGTCGGATTTGTAATCGTAGTGGTAATACCCGTAATCACCGTAGCCATAAGCCGATGCGCGTTTTTCGACACCGTTGAATATCGCGCCTTTGAGCTCAATACCGTTCTGCGCGAAACGACGCATGGTCAGTTGTATTTCACGCGCGGGGTTCAGGCCAAATCGAGTGACAATAAGGTTTGTGCCTGACAGACGACCCACAATCGCAGCATCCGTCACAGCAAGTAAGGGTGGCGTGTCCAATATCACCAGATCGTATCGGCTGCTTACTTCGTCCAAGAACGCTGTAAAATTCGCTTTCATCAAAAGTTCAGATGGATTGGGTGGGATTCGTCCCCGGGAAATGAAGTCGAATCCACTGACGGACGTTGGATGGATAGCCGTATCCAGGGAGCATTGTCGGGACAGAACGTCGGAAAGCCCATTCTCCGAACCTGTCCCGAGCATCTTGTGCAGGTAGCCTTTGCGCATGTCCACGTCGACCAACAACACTCGACGACCCGCCTGGGCGATAACGGCCGCCAGGTTTCCCGATACAAAGGTCTTACCCACCGCCGGACTTGGGCCGGAAATCATCAGTCGATTATTCTTCGCTTCCAGCGTTGCAAAGTGCAGGCTGGTACGCAGGCTGCGCAGGGCTTCAATCGCGAGATCCGTAGGGTGGTCCATCGCCAGCAGATGCATCGACTTGCTCGCACTTGCCCGACTACGCGACAACTTATCGTCTTCGGTTTTCTGCAAGGCGCTGTACGGGATGGACGCATAAACCGGCAACCCAAGTTGCTCAATGGCTTCCGGTGATTCCAGCCCACGATTCAGGGCTTTGCGAAGCAAAACCAGTGCAATCGCGAAAAAGGCACCCAACAAGGTCATGGTCAGTACGATCAGTGCCTTTTGAGGTTTGACCGGTTTACTTTGATCAACATCAGCCTCGTCGATCAAATGCACATTACCCACGGTCCCGGCACGCATCACGTCCAGTTCCTGAGACTTGTTCAGCAGTTGGGTATAGATTTCGTTACCCACCTGGACATCACGGGTAAGACTGAACAGCTCTTTCTGTGTGGCTGGCAGCCCCTCGACTTTTTTGATTAAGGAGCTTTGCTTGGAAGTGAGTTCCGCAAGCTGCGTCATCAATGCGCGATACGCTGGATGTTGCCCGGTAAACTTACGATCCATCTCGGCACGCTGCAGCTTCAACGTCGAAATGCTCGAGTCCAGTGCAACAATCTGGTCCAGAATGGCTTTGGTTTCCAGGCTGATATCAATCGACTTGCTGTGAATCTGGTATTCATTCAGCGCTTTCTCGGCTTTCTCCAGATCCCTCTTGACCACTGGCAGCTGTTCTCTCAGGAAGTCCAGGCTGGCAGCCGCCTCTGCTGACGTACGATCAATATTCTGCCGTACGTACAACCTTATGATTTCGTTAAGCGTGCGGATCGCTCGGTCGGCATCAGTGTCCTCCAGAGCAAGGGAAAGGATGCCCGAATCCTTGCCCCGCTCGAATACATCGAGGACCTTTTGATACTCGATGATTGTGGCCATACGCGGCTGGCGAGTAACGGTAAACTCTGCCCCCGGATTGGCGCTGAGGGCTTTGACACTGATCTTCAAACCGTCCTGGTCGAAGGCTTCGCCAACACTGCTGCTGGCGAGCGTGTTGCCATCCTCATCGAGCACGGTGTAGGTACCATTGTCACCTGCAACAAACGTCATCGGCTCGCCCAGCAAAGCTTGTGGAACCTGCAGCTCGGAAATAACCAGTTCTTCGCCACCCCACGTGAAACTGTTAAAGCCGAACCAGGGCGCGGCGACCTCTTGAGGGCGATCGGGTTCGAAACGACGAGCGATGAACGCGCCAATCACCGGAAAGTAATTGGGTTCAACTTCGACATCCAGATTCAGATTATCAATGGCCTTGCCCAATACAGAGCGGGACTTGATCAACTCAATCTCGGTCACGGAAGGCGACTCCTGTCCCAACATACTGCTTATGTTGGAAAAGCCGAGCATGTCATTCTTTTTGGCTTCCACTTGCACCAGTGCGTTGGCTCTATATACAGGTGTCGAAAGAACAGCATACGCGGCCCCCGCCACCATAAATGCACCTGCCACCATGGCAATTAATAGTTTGTGATCGATGAGCGTCCCGACCAGGCCGAGCAGATCAATCTCATTACTACTGTCTTCCTGAACATTGAGTACTGGCGCTTGTTGCTGCATAAGTGGATTTCTTTGCCTTGAAACAATTCTAGAAAATGGTCAGCAGCGTACGAGACGCTGTGCCCAGGCATTTACCGCTTCTTCGATCAACGCTATGGCGTGTTTAAAAGCAGGCTCGCCTTGACGATAGGGATCACTGATTTCACGATCCTCCTGCCACTTACCCAAGAGGACTACCTTGCCTCGCGCTTCCGGGGCGATGGCCAGCACCGCAGATACATGCTTGCGCTCCATCACCAGAATCAGATCCGCCCACTTCACACATTCAGGGGTCAATTGCTTACCCTTGTGATCAATCTCCAGATGCTCGCGTTCTGCGAGCAGTTTGTGCGCGGTTGGCTCAATGGAGCCGCCGACCAAGGCCGCTATACCTGCCGACCTGACCTCGACGTCACTGCCCTTTAACCTGTCGCGCAACAGTATTTCTGCAGTCGGACTGCGGCAGATATTGCCGATGCAGACAATCAGAACTTTCTTTAACACGGCAACCTCCCTGGATCCGCAACCCTTTACGCTTCGTATAGATGGCAATTCCTGGCCTTGAGCGCCGCGAGCTTCTTGCTTGCGCGTTCAGAACAATTACCAAACCTCAGAAAACTGGAAGGTACGCCACAATAAACGGTGAACAATCACACACAGCGATTCACGGGTGTATTTAATGCCATAACATCCGAATCAGGTCCACTTACAATAACGGACAGTAAATAACAGCCCACACAGAAAGCAGACCGAATTTAACATCTGGTATTTTCCGCGTGCTTTTACTTTACGCAATATGCTATCTAATCGACGAGCAGATCAAATCATTTAAACGCCAGTTCCCCATATATAAATAACATTATCAACATCCACTTTATAACAGAGACCTTACATGATCCGTAAATGCCTCTTTCCCGCAGCCGGCTACGGCACACGTTTCCTACCCGCGACAAAGGCCATGCCCAAGGAAATGCTGCCTGTGGTGAATAAGCCTCTGATTCAGTACGGCGTGGAGGAAGCCAGGGCTGCGGGGTTGCAGCACATGGCGATCGTTACCGGGCGAGGTAAGCGCGCACTGGAAGATCATTTTGATATCAGTTACGAACTGGAACATCAGATTCGCGGTAGCGAAAAAGAAAAGTTTTTGTCTGGCACACGAGAGCTGATGGAGGCTTGCACCTTTTCCTACACTCGCCAGGTGCAGATGATGGGCTTGGGGCATGCGATTTTGTCAGGACAGCCCTTGATCGGCGACGAGCCCTTTGCCGTGGTGCTGGCTGATGACCTGTGCCTGAACCTGGAAGGAGAAGGTGTTCTGTCGCAGATGATCGCTCTGTATAAGCAGTTCCGATGCTCCATCGTCGCCATTCAGGAAGTCCCTGCCGACCAGACCCACAAATATGGCGTGATTGCCGGCGAGCCCATTCGTGATGACCTCTTCCGTGTCAGCCACATGGTCGAGAAGCCCCAACCGGAGGACGCGCCATCGAACCTGGCGATCATTGGCCGTTACATTCTCACGCCGGATATCTTTGACCTCATCGCCGACACCGAACCCGGCAAAGGTGGCGAAATCCAGATTACCGACGCGCTGATGAAGCAGGCGCAAAAAGGCTGTGTACTTGCCTATAAGTTCAAGGGACAGCGATTCGACTGCGGCGGCGCAGAGGGCTATATAGAAGCGACTAATTTTTGCTACGAGCATTTGTACAAGAAAGGCCTGTAACAAGGATCTTGGGCTATGGGTCGGCAGTTCAGCGCGGCCCACATTGACAGGGAACATCATGAACGCTTCCAGATCACCGATCGATTTCGCCAGCCAATCATTGGACTCCATTGCACCGGGAAACAGGGTTATTGGGCACAGGTGCGCCGAAGGCAGCAGTGGATTGATGGCCTGGTTGCGATCCTATGAACCCCAATGCCCCTCGCCCCACTCCAAATGGCTGGTCGAGCGCATCGGCATTTTTCCATCTTCCGGAAACATCCGATGCAGGGTTCGCTGTACGTCGACCGTACTTGAGAACCTTCGCTCTGTTTACGCTAATGGGGTGTTGGACATGGAGGAAAAGGACGGGTTAAGCATGACGTTCGCTGAGTGGCGTTTCAGGATTGGCCTTCTCGATAACAACCACGAAATGCTGCTGACCGTTGAAAGTCGGGGCGACGTCTCATTGATGAAGGCGAAAACGGCGGAGTTGTTGGAAAGAATCAGTTGAGCGTGTTCTCCTCTTCTATCGAGCCTTCCCCTCGAAGGGAAAGTGGAGCGGCGTAGTTGTGACTGATGCGGTTGCGCAGGATCAGATTTCCACGAGATCCGCGGTCCTCTACGATTCCGTACTTGTTGCTCAAACAACTCACGCCCTCGACCCTGACCCCGTTGGCGTTCGCCAGTCTAAGCCCGGTAGACAGGCATTCGGATAAAAACCCACCCATAACCATACCCTGGCTTGCAGGCTTGCCTGGCGAACCAAGCTGAATGCCATGCTGCCAGGTCCGCTTGACGATAGGGTTGGTTATCCAGAAACGCTCAGTGTTTTGCAACGTGACACCGGATGACAGATCGACACCTTGCCCACGAAGGTTATGGATTTGCAGATTGTCCAGTCGAACCCCGTTTGAATCTTCGATCAGCACACCTCGCTGTGCATCGAGTGCCTGGAAATTGTCGATCTGCACATCCCTGCAACTGATCATCCTTGCACAATAATCGCCATTTTCCTCGCAGCGACCAATGAGATTGGAGACCTTGATATCCGAGATTTTTTGGGTAAGTCCTTCATCCGAAAAATAGAATGCAAAACCACCTTGATGGATCCGGCCAACCTTACCCTCTACTCCGTTGATAGTGATGTGCCGTATGGCGCTGCTGATGCCTGCGCGCACATGCAGTTTGATCAGACTCGACTGCGCAGAATCGAGTGTGTTGTTCACAACGGTGGCGTATTCAATATCCCCGGACTCATCGACGCCCGGCACCTCTTGGGTGAATGCGATACAGTCATCCCCCGTGCGCACACGATTGTTGGCCACCACGATGTTCCTGGACTGACCTTTAAAATGCCATCCGTCCGTCAAGACTTCGGTACTTTCGACATCGGTATCATTGCCGTAAATCAGTACGCGGCTGCAGTTCTGAAATTTCGTCGTCCAGTCCGAGTACGTGTTGCGAATCCTGATATTGACAACCGAAACCAGGCTGCTGTTAAAAAACACAATGTGTTTGCCCACTCTCCCGGACCTGGATTTGATAACACCTCCACCAAAAACCAGCACATTGGAAACGCCCTTGCGGTCGCCTTTGTTTTTTATCGTGCCGGCGAAAGTGCCGAGACTGTTAAAGTCTTTCAGCAGCGTTGTTTGCGCAGGAATATACAATCTCGAATGACTCCCCAACTCCAGCGGCTGAGTCAGTCGAAGCATTCCTGGAGGCAACACACAGATCAGGCCTCGCGTTTCCGCGCAGTCGATTGCCGCCTGAATCGCGTGACTCCAATTCCAGCCAGCTCTGTCATGAGCCGCCTTTTTTTCGATCAAATGCTCAAACTGCCTCACTTCAACATGCTGTGATTGAAGAGCATCCGTCTCACTCTCGATGGCCCGCGTCAATGATCGGCTCGCCCAGCCGAGATTCACGCCTTGATCCGCCTTAATCAGATCCTGGGCGAACGCTGAAGACGCATTATCTGCCGGAACCAAAGGAAGCTGGGTGTCAGCACGGGATTGCTGGATTCGCCCTGCCCCGGTAAACAACCCGGCGCTGGCAACGCCTGCTATTCGTATAAAAGCACGCCGGGTTAATGATGCACACACTTCGTTCATACCGTTTAAACACAGACCGGATTGAACTGCTCATGATCGAAAGTTTGCCCAGAGAGTCGGGTGAAAGCGCACTTATAGTGAATGATTTTCGAGCCTTCAGCGGTTACCGCATCATAATCAGCGCGGCCACGTATTTTTATCCCCACGCAATAGATCGTTGCACCTTGTGCTGATTGGACGTGGCGAGGAACGGATATTTTCAACGAATCTTCGAGTAAACAGCCAACGTTATAGGAGACGGTGTTGATATTCACATCCTCCAGATTCGGACCTTCATTGCGCGCGTAATGCCCATTAATACGCAAAATCTTGCCTCCATCGTGAAGGGACGAGCCCTGGTTGTTGCCCTCCCCCGTGGCCCCATTGTCACGACCGACGCAATCAATCTCTACGTGCCATCCGCAGTTCTGCAATATTGCATTCCATTGGTGATAATTGAATCCATCGCGCTTGGATTTGAATGCAGTACAGCGCAGGAACAGGGTGTTTCCACCTTCCGATCGGAAGCTCCCTCCTCCGGACACTCCAAAACTTTCGCTATAGCCAAAAGCACAATCAACAGCGACCCATAGAGGGGTCATGTTCTCCGCTGTGGCGCGCGTGAGGACATTCTGCACACCCAAAAAATTCAAACCCTCGGTATAGAGTTTGTAAGGCCCAGTCACCCGAAACGTTGAGTCTTGAAAAATCCGGATGTCCACGTCGGGCGCACGACCATCAACCGTCATCAGGTAGACTTTCCCATCCAGAAAGCAGGCCGAACCTGGCGTCTGTGCAACGGCCTCCGCGCTGGCCAGCACTGCGTATTGCATAAAGTCGCCATTTCGATCCTTGTATTTGGAATCCCAGGCGAAACGCCCGTTCGCCGTGTTGCTTACCGAGGTGGAATAGAGGCCCGGGTGAGTCGGTTCAGCCGCCCAGGACAGGTTGAACGAGCAGCCGAAAATATTCGCCGCACCGCCACCCAGCACGCTGATTGAAATATTCCGGGGAAGAACAAACTCACCCACGGCGTTACCGATACGCGGATAGTCACCCGGTTGGAGGACAACTTCGACCACATCCGGCTTTGCCAATGCGGCCTGCAGGCTATTCACCGCAGTTGCAAAAGTCAGTCCGTCGTTGCTGGATGCCCCGCCCGTATGCCGAACGTAATAGCGTTTACCCACAGGCTTGATCGCCCGTGCATCATAGTCAGTCGCGCCTGAGCCATCCGCATTCATATAGACGGCATGGGGCCAGAATGAAGTGATGGACGAAGGCAATGTCAGCCGTCCAAAAGCATCGACGTCATAAACCCGAAAGTAGCCGTTAGTCAGTCTGGTTTTATTACCAATGAAATTGACGTTCGATGCGCCCACCAATGTACCGACGGTATAAGTCGTGTTGTCGGCCAGACGAACCCATTTGATGCCGTTCGCCATGGCGTAGGCAATAACGGCGTTAATGGCGACGGTATTGTCGCCGACACCGGTCGCACCAAAATCACGGGCATCGAGAATATCACTCAGTTTTTGCTCAAGATTACGCGACTTGAACCCCACCAGCGCCGCGCCCTTGTTCGGTTCGATAGCATCCTGCAAATTAATCGCCAACTGTGCACCGGTGTCTGTTGTGGGTACCAACACCGCCGGATTGCCCGTCGCATCGAAGCCCATGACCATGTTAGCCCTGGACAACGCATCCGGTAGTTCATTCAATACTTCTCCAACAGGTGCCCGGACGGTTTGGAGGATATCAATTGTCGTGTTGATCTCATGCGCAGACATCACAAATTGCTCCATTTCTTACATGTATTTGAAACAGCACGCTAGCAATCTGAGGCTATCAACCAAACATGACTAAAGCCCGACAATTAATCTCGCTTTTACAGACCGAACATAACAGTGCGCCCTCACTCGAGGCCTGAGCGATAATCTTTTTCTCTGCACCTAAGTATGAGGCGAATTATTCAAAAAGCACTTCAAGCGCTTTTCCACGACAGCCACCGAGTAACTGGCTATATGCAACGCCACGCCGTCCTCGACCAGCGCGTTCAATAATGCGTTCTGCGCCTCAAAGCGCAGATCACGATTTTGCTTGCGGGTGACGTGCATTTGATCGATCAGTATGTCTGTCACCAGATAAGGGTCACTGCGTCTCAACCGACTCAACCAGACAGGCAGTCTCCTGGACGACTGGCCGAGACCCATTATCCCTGAAGTCACCGGCGAGGACGGTTCTTTGGAAACCAGGACAATCTCTTCAAATAGGTCGGTCAACTTCCTTAAAACATAATCCAGCATCAACTTGTCAAAGGCTTCCACACACATCCACCTCTTCCTTCAGGTCGTGAGGCCATTGTCGGCGAAACACACTTTCCAGCCTGACCATACGCCTAATTACATGACCCTGCCGGACGCATTCTAACAAGCGCTTCACGGCTATTGAGTTCAACTTCAACGGTACACTTTCAAGAGGGTCGACATTTATTAACGGCGACATTCAGCATTAGATATTTACCCCATTGCGGCGCGACTCTATACTTGCGCACACCCAGAACAGGCCAGGTGTTTTTCCCGTTACTTGAGGGTGGGTGTTAATTCAACGGCATCCCTGATCGGTTCGCTCAAATCCGTTATGAGGTCAACCGTCTACCAGGTTGAACCTGTGCGCCCGCCTGGCATCAAAAGAGTCACACCGTTTCCAGGGGTATGCCGCTATTGCGTGGCCTGCCCCTCCATACCCTTGAGTGGCCGTCGACGCTCGGGTAATGTCATCAGACCCACAGGACAGAGCACGCCCATGACTTCCAAGCTGGAACAACTTAAACGATTCACCACCGTGGTCGCTGATACCGGCGACTTCGAAGCCATCGCCCGCGTCAAACCGGTGGACGCAACCACCAACCCTTCGCTGCTGCTAAAGGCCGCCGCGATCTCTGGCTACGCTGAACTGTTGAATAACAGTGTCAAGGACTGCAAGGGTGATGTCGGCTTGGCCAGCGACCGTTTTGCCGTCGCGGTGGGTCAGGAAATCCTCAAAGTGATTCCGGGGCGCATTTCCACTGAAGTGGATGCGCGCCTGTCGTTCGACACCGAGGCGATGCTCAAGCGCGGCCATCGCCTGATCGACCTGTACGAGCAGGCCGGCATTGGCCGTGACCGTGTATTGATCAAGATCGCGTCCACCTGGGAAGGCATCCGCGCCGCCGAGCAACTGGAACGCGAAGGCATCCAGACCAACCTGACCCTGCTGTTCTCCTTTGCCCAAGCGGTGGCCTGCGCCGAAGCCGGGGTGTTCCTGATTTCGCCGTTCGTGGGACGCATCTACGACTGGTACAAGAAATCCACCGGCAACGAATACACCGGTGCCGACGATCCCGGCGTGCAATCGGTATCGCGTATCTACAACTACTACAAGGCCAACGACTACAAAACCGTGGTCATGGGTGCGAGCTTCCGCAATCTCAACCAGATCGAGCAACTGGCTGGCTGCGATCGCCTGACCATTAGCCCGGACCTGATCGAGAAGCTGGCGGAGGACACCGGCGCGCTCGAGCGTAAACTGGCTCCTGGCCATGCTGGCGAAGCACGCCAGAGCCTCAACGAAGCCCAGTTCCGTTGGGCCTCCAACGAAGACGCCATGGCCACCGAGAAGCTGGCTGAAGGCATTCGCCAGTTCGCCCGCGACCAGGAGAAACTGGAGGCGCTGCTGCAGGCCAAGCTGTAAGGCCAGACAAGCGCAACAAAAAAGGCGAACCTGATGTGGTTCGCCTTTTTTATGCGGGATAGGTTGTGATGAGCGTCGCGGGCTCAGTGCCTCTCCAATGCATTCACCAAATCATGAAACGCCTCACGATTGGACTCATTCAAGCCCATCAGGATTTTGTGCGCTTCCAGCACCTTGACCCGCACCACTTCTTCGGACTGGTCCTGATCTGGCAAGTCGTCCAGACATTCAGGGCACGGTACAGGCTGGTCAACAATGTTGAACACCTGCTCGAAGCCCATGGACTCCAACAACCGGGTGATGTCTTCATGGGTGGTGACGACCGTCGGCAGCAGGCCGACTTTTTGCCGCGACAGGATCGACAGCTTGGCCAACAGGCCCAGCGTGGTGCTGTCAATGCTGCGGGTTTCAGTCAGGTCAATCACGATCGCGTTGAAGTTCACCGCAGTGAAGATCCGTTCTATCGTTGCATCCAGCGCCGAACACAGGGTCAGGCGCACTTCACCGACGAACTTCAGGACAAAGGTGCCGTCCTGCTCGGCGAACTGGATTCTACCGGTACTCATTGAAGATTCCTGCTCAACACTAACAGGGCGATATCATCCGGCATCTCCCCTAGCGTGGCCAATCCAAAAACCTGCCGCAGACCATCCAGGCTGCCGCCCGCCGACTTGACCCGCTGGGGCAAGGCAGCTTCTTTCTCTTTGAGTGTAGGCTCTGGCAAAAGGTCCAGAATGCCGTCGGACATCAGCGTCAGGCTGAACACCGGCGGCAGCTTGATAACGTGATCCTCGTAGGTGGCCTCATTGAACAGGCCCACCGGAAGTCCGCGTCCTTCGAGATAACCAACACTCTCTGGCGTATACAACACAGGCAACGGCAGGTGGCCACCGATGCTATAGGTCAACAAGCCTGTCTCCTCGTCGATGACTCCACCGACCATCGTGACATGTTTGCCCAGCTTACAGCTGATCAGGCCCCGGTTGATATGCCCGAGCACCTCTGATGGGGTAAATTCTGGCAACGTGCCATTACGCTTGGACTCGAACAGCAAGCGTGTGGTCATGAACTTGAGCAGTACCGTGACGAACGCCGATGATGCGCCATGCCCGGAAACGTCCGCCAGATAGAATGCGACCCGACGCTCGTCGACCCGGAAGTAATCGACAAAATCACCGGAGAGGTACAGCGACGGAATGATCTGGTGCGCGAAGGTGAAGTCGTCGATGGTCCAGGGGCTGACCGGCAGCATGTTCATCTGCACCTGGCGCCCGGCGTTCTGGTCTTCCTGCAGCAGGTTGAGGCTGGCTTCGAGCTCGCGGTTGGCGGTTTCGAGCTTGGTCCGGTAACGCTGGTTTTCCAGCAGCAGCCGCGCGCGATCCAGGGCCCGGCGTACCGAATGTTCAAGGACGGCCAAATCTTCCAGCGGCTTGATCAGGTAGTCCGCAGCACCCAGGCGCAGCGCTTCAACCGCGTCGTTCATGACGCCAGCACCGGACACCACGATCACCGGTGTCTGCGGTGAAAGATCGGTGACCTGACGAATGAGCTCGAGGCCGCCCATCTGCGGCATGCGCAGATCGCAGATCACCAGGTCAGGATGGCGTTGCTCGAATACCTCTAGACCTTGCAAGCCATTGCCGGCCTGCAGGACGCTGAACCCACTGTCTTCCAAATAGGCCGCGAGACTCGCGCGCACTACTTCGTCGTCATCGATTAACAGCAGCGTGGCACTGGTTTTCTGCATGTGGGCAAACGGCGCCAGAATTAGGTTGGCGTAGCTGGCGGGGCAATCGGCCCGGCACACACTACTGGATTCGCTTTCTAGCCTCTCTAATGCACTGCTTTCGAGCATTCGCCCTACACGCCTGTTCATCAGAGGTGCCCTTCTAAGGCGCAGACGGTACTCCCATCCGCGAGGCGTTTCAAGCTCACACCGATGGTCATCACCGGCAGTTATAAGAAGGACAAATTTCGCGACAAAAAGGAAGGGTCGAACGCTCGCTTCAAAAGCACGGAAGGCGGCCCGCTGGCCGCCTTCCTTTCACCTTGGCAGTGACTTAGAAATCGTCTTCTACCTGGCCGTCCTTGACCTTGAATTCGCGGTTCTGCAGGTAGGCATTACGGATGAAGACGTACTTGTCGCCATTGATCAGCTTCTCGGCCGACAGCAGGCTGGCACGGGTGTCGATCACCTCCATGCCGAGCATCATGTTGCGCGCCGGAACGTCGTGCATGTAGCGGTAGGGTTCGGCGTAGGAATCGACGTAGCGCGACGGTGCATCACGCAGCGTGCTCGGACCGAAGAACGGCAGCATCACGTAAGGACCGCTGGGCATACCCCAGTAGCCGAGGGTCTGGCCGAAATCTTCGTCATTGCGCTGCAGGCCCATTTTGGTGCCGACGTCGAAGAAGCCTGCCAGGCCGAGGGTGGTGTTCATCAGCAAGCGGGCGGTGTCGATACCAGCGGCACGCGGCTTGGCCTGCAGGATGTCGTTGGCCAGGTTGCCGACGTCACCGATGTTGCGGAACATGTTGTGGATGCCGTCTTCGAGAAATTGCGGCGTGACGAACTGGTAACCCTGGGCCAGCGGCTTGAGGGCGTAGGTATCGAGCACGTCGTTGAATTTGTAGATGGGGCGGTTAATGCTTTCCCAAGGGTCTTCTTCGGTGGCAGCCTGAGTGGCGAACGGGACCAATAGAACACCCGCAAACAGACTTAGTCGAGCCAGGCAATTGCTCCAGCGCATAGAGAAAACTCCTTGGATTGTACTGACGCGAGTGCAGACCCACGCGATTAAGCTGACGAGTATAAGTCGTAAGCCGACTTTCTGGGAATTACCCTACAGGGATCAGGTGTTTGCCTGATGCATGTCAGTTGCCTGTCATCTAACCGTCACGGGAGCCACCTATGCTCCGTGGTTATTTCAGGGACGTTGAAATGCCCCAGGTCCAGACGCACTCCCAGCCCCTGCCGCAACCGACTGCCGTGCTCTTTGGCCTGAGCGGCTGCCTCGTCGACTTCGGCGCCCAGAGCCGCCACCAGCGCCTCGATAGCGCCCAGCACGGGCTGCTGACGCCGGGCGCCGAGCACGCCCTGCTCTCGCTGCAGCGTCAAGGCATCCCCTGCGCGTGGCTGGATGACTTGTCATTGACCCACAGCCAGTCGCTGGCCGGTGCATTGCCGGACTGGATTGGCGCCACCCCACGCTCGCCGAACGCCGGCCAATGGCCCGCTCCTGATGCCTGCTGGCAATCATTGATGAGCCTCAATATCGATCGTCTCGACGGCTGCGTGCTGGTCAGCGGCGAACCACTGCTGCTGCAATCGGCTCTCAACGCCGGTCTGTGGACCATTGGCCTGGCGTCCTGCGGCTCACTCTGCGGACTCGCGCCCGCACAATGGCAGGCGCTCAGCCAGCAGGAGCGCGAACTCAAGCGCGGCAAGGCCACCCTGCAATTGTTCAGCCTCGGCGTTCATTCAGTGATCGACCACCTGGGCGAACTCGATACCTGCCTGTCCGACATTGGGCTGCGTCGACGCAAGGGCGAGAAGCCCTGAAAGGCTCCTTTGATCAAGATCATGCACGTTGCTCGCCGGTGGATTAATCTAAAGGTCAGAGATAGACCTTTGGATCAACGCTGCGGTCTATGCCAGTGCCTATCGAGAAAAGGAAAAAACCATGCCTGCCCGCGAACTGCAAACACAGCTCGAAACCCTGCGCGCACAACTGGAGCAGAATCCGCCGCTTACGCTTGAGCAGCGCGAAGGGCTGCAGCAGTTGATGGAGGAGATTGAAGCGCAGATTAGATTGGAAGCTGCCACCCAGGACACCAGCCTCGTCGACAACGTCAACCTCGCCGTGGATCGCTTCGAGCTGGAACACCCTGCGGTGGCCGCCACCTTGCGCAATATCGTCCAGACATTGGGCAATATTGGGATTTAATCCAAAAACAGGGGCTGTTCTTGCTTATGTGGGAGCGAGCCTGCTCGCGAAGGACTTGAGGACGCCGCGGACATTCAGGATGCCCGCGTCATCGTTAAAGACTTTTCGCGAGCAGGCTCGCTCCTACAAGGTTCCGTATCAGCAAACTATTGACGCACCAACCGTAGATTCGGCAACTGCAGCGCTTCAGTGCTGCGGTAGGGGTTGATGTCCAGGCCGCCACGGCGCACATAGCGCGCATAAACCGTCAACTTTTCCGGTTTCAGCAAACGCTGCAGGTCGAGGAAGATCCGCTCGACACATTGCTCATGGAAGTCCGAATGCTGGCGAAAGCTCACCAGGTAGGCCAACAGGCTGGCGTGATCGAGCGCCGCGCCGCGATACTCCACCGCAACACTGCCCCAGTCCGGCTGGCTGGTAACCGGACAGTTGGATTTGAGCAGATGGCTGTGCAGGCTTTCTTCGACGATGCGCGAATCGTCACATCGCAGCAGTTCCGGGCGCGGTTGCTCGTAGTCGCTGACGCTGATATCCAGATCATCAATGCACACACCCGGCAAGGCCACCACACCTTCGGCCTGCACCTCGGCGAGGCTGCGGATGCGCACACCGACCGGCTTGCCGGCGGCAGCGGAAAGATCCTTGACCAGGGTTGCTTGCAGGGTTTGCGTATCGGCAAAAGGCGTCTGGTTCAGCGAATTCAGGTACAGCTTGAACGACTTGGACTCGATGATATTCGGCGAGTCGGCGGGAATGCTGAACTCGCCAATCGCCACCACCGGCTTGCCCGACGGCAACAGCCAGGAAAGCTCGAAGCAGTTCCAGAAATCCACGCCCTGGTACGGCAGAGTCTCGGCCGTCAGCCCCAATTCCGCCCATTTTGCGGTGCGCGGAATCGGGAACAACAAGGACGGTGTGTAGGTGGCGATGTATTCGCTGGATTTGCCCAGCGGCGAGTGTTCGGCTGCGGGATGCATGACGGAAACCTGACTGAAGAATCAGCCGATTCTATCAGCCTTTGCCCGCCGCTTTGAGTGCTTACTGACTGACCGTCAGTTTTCCCACCATCCCGGACTGGTAATGCCCGGGAATGTTGCAGGCAAATTCCAACTGACTGGCCTGCTTGAAGGTCCAGGTCAACTCACCGGTCTTGCCTGGCTCCACCAGCACACTGTTCGGGTCGTCGTGCTTCATTGCGCCGTGATCCATGCCAGCCATCGAGCCATGGCCCATGGCGGCATGATCCATGGGCGCGGCTTTCAGGGCTGTCGGCGTGAGCGCACCGGATTCTTGCATCTTGAGCATTTCCACCTGGTGTGCGGCGTGCATCGCCGTGTCGCCCAGGTTGAACTCGTGGAGCAATTGGCCTTTATTGATCAGCACAAAGCGAATGGTTTCGCCGGCCTTGATCTGCAGCGCCTTTGGATTGAAAGACATATCGCCCATGACGATTTCTACCGTTCTTGTCGCCTTGGCCGCCGGTGCCGGCGCGCCGAATGCGTAGCTCTGGGCTGGCGAAGCCAACACCGGGAAGCTCAACGCCAACAGGCAGCCCGCGAGGATCAATCGATTGCGCAAAAACATGGTCATACTCCAACAAGAAGAGGTTCAGCCTGTGGGAAACTCTAGGGCCGTGGCGCTGCCAGTTGGCTGACGCGCAGATTACAACTTTGTCAGGTTGCACGGCAGGCACGCTCTGCGCGCTATAAAGCAACCGCCCCCTCCCCCCAGAGCCGCCCATGAAACTGCTGATCGTCGAAGACCAACCGAAAACCGGCCACTATTTGCGCCAGGGCCTGAGCGAGGCCGGGTTCAATGTCGAACTGGTGGCGGACGGCAACACTGGCCAGCTCCTGGCCCTGACCGGCGATTATGCGCTGCTGATCCTCGATGTGATGCTACCCGGGCGCGACGGTTGGCAGATTCTGCAAGCGGTGCGCAATGCCGGACTGGAGATCCCGGTGCTGTTCCTGACGGCGCGGGACGCAGTCGAAGATCGTGTACATGGCCTGGAGTTGGGAGCCGACGACTATCTGGTCAAACCCTTTGCCTTCTCAGAGCTGCTGGCCCGGGTCCGCAGCCTGTTGCGCCGTGGCAGCGTAACGCCACAGGAAACCAGCCTGCACCTGGCGGACCTGCGCCTGGACCTGATTCGCCGCCGGGTCGAACGCAACGGCCAGCGCATCGACCTCACCGCCAAGGAGTTCGCCCTGCTGGAGCTACTCCTGCGCCGCCAGGGTGAAGTGCTACCCAAGTCGCTGATCGCTTCGCAGGTTTGGGACATGAATTTCGACAGCGACACCAACGTCATCGAAGTGGCTATCCGCCGCTTGCGCCTGAAGATCGACGACGATTTCCCCGACAAGCTGATTCACACCGTGCGCGGCATGGGCTATGTGCTCGAAGAGCGCCAAGCCTGATGCGCCGCCTGTCCCTCGGTAGCCGCCTGGCCCTGCTGTTTGCTGCCTGCACCGCAGTGGTCTCGCTGATCGCCGGATTGCTGTTCAGTCGCGCCAGCGAAAGCCACTTCCTGGAGCTTGACCAGCAATTGCTCGACAGCAAACTGGTTGCCCTGCGCAGCGCCCTGCAGGGTGCCGAAGATCCCACGTTGTTCGCCGAACGTAGCGCAATCCTGCGTGATGAAATGAATCATCAGACTGATCTGGCTTTGCGGGTGCGTGGCCATGACGGCAGCCTGTGGTTCGACAGTGCCAGTAAGCTAAGCGCCGACTTGCCGACATCGCCGGGGTTGCACAGCCTGCAAAGCGCGGACATCGCCTATCGGGTGTACAGCGCGCCGCTGGATCCTGAGCGCAACGACTCCCCACAACTGACCCTGCTGCTGGACATCACTCACCACCAGCACTTTCTGCAGCGTATGCAGCATTTGATCTGGCTGACGGTAGGTTTGTCGGCGCTAGCCACCGCGCTGCTCGGTGCCTGGGCGGCGCGCAGCGGCTTGCGACCGTTACGACGCATGAGTGAGGTGGCCGGCGGCGTATCCGCCAGCTCCCTGACCCAACGCTTGCCCGAAGGTCAAATGCCCGCCGAACTGGCGGAATTAGCCCACGCCTTCAATGCCATGCTCGCGCGACTGGATGACTCTTTTCAGCGCCTGTCAGCGTTTTCCGCCGACATTGCCCATGAGCTGCGCACCCCCCTGTCCAACCTGCTGACCCACACCCAGGTCACCCTGACCCGCCCGCGAAACCTGGAAGATTACCGCGAGGCATTGCACAGCAACCTCGAGGAACTGCAGTGGATGGCGCAACTGGTCAACGACATGCTGTACCTGGCCAAGGCCGATCACGGCTTGTTGACGCCCCATCGTGAGCCGCTGCAGTTGAGCGAGGAAGCCGATCTTTTACTGGAGTTCTACGCGCCGTTGGCCGAGGAAGCGCAGATCAGCGTGAACCGTGAAGGCGCTGCACCCATCAGCGGCGATCGCAGCATGCTGCGGCGCGCCCTCTCCAACCTGCTGGACAATGCCCTGCGCTTTACCCCGCCTCTGGGGCAGGTGCAGGTGCGAATCGTCGATCGGCCGAGATCCGTGCAACTGAGCATCGCCAATACAGGAAACGAGATTCCCGAGGCGCTATTGCCGCGTCTGTTTGATCGTTTCTATCGCGCCGACCCGGCACGTCGTGAGGGCAGTAGCGAACATGCGGGCCTGGGTCTGGCGATTACCCAATCGATCATTCGCGCCCATGGCGGGACCATTGCCTGCGAGTCGGGCAATGGCTGGACGCGGTTTGTCATGGAGTTGCCGAAGGGGAGTCGAGGCCAGCCGTGAGGGCCTCATCGCTGGCAGCCAGCTCCCACAGGTTTTGTGTTCGCCACAAAACCTGTGAGCGAGTCTGCTCGCGATAGCGGTTTCCGCGCTTACGAATACCGCAACGCCGTCGCGGGCTCGGTCTTCGCCGCGCGCCAGGCTGGATACAGGGTGGCGAGGAAGCTCAGGATAAAGCCCGCCGAGCAGATCAGCAGAACGTCGCCGCCTTGCAGCTCCGAAGGCAAATTGCTGACGAAATACACATCGGAACTGAAGATGTGCTGCCCACTGACCCGCTCCAGCCACCCCACCAGCTCGCTGACATTGAGCGCCGCGATCACCCCGAGGACGCCGCCGATCAAGGTGCCGACGATGCCGATCACCGTGCCCTGGACCATGAAGATCGCCATGATCTGCCGCGGCGTTGCGCCGATGGTGCGCAGGATCGCGATATCGGCGCCCTTCTCGTTCACCACCATGATCAGCGTTGCGATGATGTTGAATGCCGCCACCGCAACGATCATCAGCAGCAACAGGCCGATCATGGTTTTTTCCATCTTCATCGCGCTGAACAGGCTGCCTTGGGTGTGGGTCCAGTCATCCGCCTTGAAGCCGGCGCCCAGGCTCGCGGCAATCGCCGACGAAACCTGCGGTGCGGCATACAGGTCCTTCACCGCCAGGCGTACGCTTTGCACCTGGTTCGGTTCCCAGCGCTGCATCTGCGCGGCGTCGGCCACATGAATCAGAGCCATCGAGCCATCCAGCTCGGCACCGACCTTGAACACGCCGACCACATTCAAGCGCTGCATGCGTGGCGTGATACCGCCGGGTGCAGTGCTGACCTCAGGCACGATCAGGGTCAGCTTGTCGCCGACATTCAGACGAAAACGCCGCGCGGTGATTTCCCCAACCACCACCCCGAACTCGCCGGGTTTGAGGTCATCCAGGCTGCCCTGGACGATATGCCGGGCAACGATCGACACCTTGCCCTCCTGCGCCGGATCAACTCCGCTGATCTGGATCGGCTGCATCGCGCCCTTGTACGAGAGCATGCCTTCCATCTCGGTGAACGGTACGGCGGCGGTGACTTCGGGATTTTTCAAGGCCGCAGCCGCTACCGGCGCCCAATCGTCGATCGGCTTGACGCCAACGATGGTCGCGTGCGGCACCATGCCGAGGATGCGCGAGCTCATTTCGCGCTGGAAGCCGTTCATCACCGACAGCACCACGATCATCGCCAGCACGCCCAGGGCGAGGCCGATCATCGAGGTCATCGAGATAAACGAAACGAAGCGATTGCGGCGCTTGGCGCGGGTATAGCGCATGCCGATAAAGATCGATAACGGTCTGAACATTCGCTGGCTACCGTAAAAAAATAAATGACCCGGCGAGCCCTCAAGGCGCGCCGGGCTGCAAGCCGTCAGATGGGCGTCAGGCAACCGTCCTGCAGGTGCAGGACATGATCCATCTGGCGGGCCAGGTTCATGTCATGGGTCACCACCAGGAACGCCGTGCGCATCGAGGTGCTGAGTTCCAGCATCAAGTCCTGAATGCCTTGCGCGGTGTGGGAGTCGAGGTTGCCGGTGGGCTCGTCAAGCATTACCAGGCCCGGCTTGTTGACCAGCGCCCGGGCAATGGCAACGCGCTGACGCTCGCCACCGGACAGCTCCGACGGCTTGTGCTCCAGGCGATGAGCCAGCCCTACCCGTTCCAGCAAGGCGGTCGCACGCTGGCGCGCCTCGGAAATCGAGGTATTGCCGATCAACAACGGCATACAGACGTTTTCCAGCGCAGTGAACTCGGGCAGCAAGTGGTGGAACTGATAGACGAAACCTAGTGCTCGGTTACGCAGCAGGCCACGTTTCTTTTCGTTCAGCGCCGACAGCTCTTCACCGGCCAGCCAGACGCTGCCCTGGGTCGGCGTATCGAGTCCGCCCAGCAGGTTGAGCAAGGTGCTCTTGCCCGAACCCGAGGTGCCGACAATCGCTACCCGCTCACCCGGATGCAGCTCCAGTTGCAGTCCGGACAACACCACCACCGACTCCGGGCCTTCCTCGTAGGATTTGCCCAGGTTGCGGCAGCTCAAGATTGCTTTTTCGCTCATGCCCAACTCACTCATAACGTAGCGCCTCCGCCGGCTGGGTGCGCGCGGCACGCCAGGCTGGATACAGGGTGGCGAGGAAACTCAGGACCAACGCCGCGCCGCAGACCATCACCACGTCCTGGGCCTGCAGTTGCGAAGGCAGGTAATCGATGAAGTACACGTCGGCGTTGAGAAACTTGTGCCCGATCAGGCTTTCGAGGGCGGAAATCGCCGCGCTGACATTGAGCGCGGCCAACATCCCGACCACCGCGCCAATCGCCGTACCGACCACACCGATCACCGTGCCCTGGACCATGAAGATCGCCATGATGGTGCCCGGCGTGGCGCCGAGGGTGCGCAGGATCGCGATGTCGCCTTTCTTGTCATTCACCACCATCACCAGGGTCGAGATGATGTTGAACGCCGCTACTGCGACAATCAGCAGCAACAGCAGGCCGATCATGGCTTTTTCCATGCGGATGGCCTGGTACAGGTTGCCGTGGGTGCGTGTCCAGTCGCGGGCGTAGTAGCGATCGTCGCCCAACTGCTGGGCGATGCTCCAGGCCACGCGCGGCGCCTGGAACAGGTCGTCGAACTTCAGGCGCAGGCCCTGGATCTGGTCCGGCTTCCAGCGATGCAGGCGCGACAGGTCCTGCTGGTTGGTCACGCCCAGGTAGCCGTCGATCTCGCCGGCACCTACATGGAAAATGCCGACCACGGTAAAGCGCTTCATGCGCGGGAACATCCCGGCCGGGGTCACGGTGACTTCCGGGGCGACAAAGGTGACTTTGTCACCCACGCCAACGCCGAGCTTGGCCGCGGCCTTGTCACCGATGACGATGCCGAAACTACCGGGCGCCAGGGCGTCAAGCTGACCCTGTTGCATAAAGTGATCGATGATCGAGACTTGCCGTTCCAACGCCGGGTCAATACCGTTGAGCAACACCTTGGACACCTGGCCATTGTTGGTCAGCAAGCCCTGCATCTGGGTAAAAGGCGCAACGGCCAGCACCTGCGGGTTTTGCTTGACCTTGGCGGCGAGGCTCGGCCAGTCACTGATGGGATCGCCAGACTCGATGGTGGCGTGAGGCACCATGCCCAGCACGCGGGTGCGCATCTCATGATCGAAGCCATTCATCACTGATAGCACCACGATCATTACCACCACGCCGAGGGCGAGGCCGATCATCGAAGTCAGGGAAATGAACGACACAAAATGATTGCGACGCTTTGCACGGGTGTAACGCGTGCCGATAAATACGAAGAGAGGTCTGAACATGTCGGGGCTTGTTCGGAGGGAAAAGGAACGTCCTTGTGGCGGGGGGCGATATCCAGCTTTACACTCAGACCACCGCCGCTACCATGGGTTCGCCATGTCGACATTAGATGAAGAAGATCGCCGCGAATACTACCGTATCGAGGACACGATCGCACTGGAAATTCAGCCCCTGTCGGGCGCCCAGGCCACCGGCGAGGAAGTGTTGCAGGATGCTTCCCCACTGTTCAATCTGCTCAGCGAATTGCACCTGAGCGAGTTCGAATCACAGCACTTGCTGCGTCAGATCAGCGAGCGCGACAGGAACACCGCCGCCTACCTCAAGGTCCTCAATAAACGCATCGACCTGCTGGGCCAGGTGGTGGCGCTGACCGTGCTCGGGCAGATCGGCGAGCCGCAACCGGTGATCATTTCCGAGGGGGGTATCGACTTCCAGCATCCAACACCGTTTACCACCGGCAGCCATCTGGCAATCAAACTGGTGCTCATGCCCCAGGCGCTCGGCCTGTTGCTGCGCGCGCGCGTCACCCATTGCGACGCCAAGGGCGCCGGCTTTGACGTGGGCACCGAGTTTATCCAGCCCAGCGATGCCCAACGCCAATTGCTGGCACGTTATATTCTGCAACGACAGGCGCAAGAACGCCGCCTGGCACGCGAACAGTCCGAATCCGGCATTTAATTAAGGAAGAACCGTGACCCTCATCTACGGCCACCGCGGCGCCAAAGGCGAAGCACCGGAAAACACCCTGACCAGCTTCCAGCAATGCCTCAAGCACGGCGTGCGCCGCTGCGAGCTGGACCTGCACTTGTCCATGGACAACGAGCTGATGGTCATCCACGACTCGACACTCAAGCGCACCACCGATCGCCGCGGCAAAGTGGTGGAACATTCGGCGAACGATCTGGTGACCTACGACGCGCGCAAAGGTGGCCCGGGCTGGATGACTCCCTGCCCGATCCCGCGCCTGGAAGAACTGTTCGAGCAGTGCGATTTCGATCACTGGCAACTGGAAGTCAAAAGCGCCTCACGGACCCGCGCCGCAACCACCGTACTGGCGATTCGCGAAATGGCTCAGCGTCATGGCGTGCGCGATAAGGTCACCATCACCTCGAGCTCGCGGGAAGTGCTCAAGGCAGCACTCGACCTGGTGCCGGACGTGTCACGCGGATTGGTTGCCGAATACGCCTGGCTCGACCCGTTGAAGGTTGCGCAAAGCTATGGCTGCGAGTTTCTTGCGCTGAACTGGACCCTGTGCACGCCGGAACGCCTGGAGAAGGCGCAGCGCCAGGGGCTGCATGTGTCGGTGTGGACCGTCAACGAACCCGCGCTGATGCGCAGGCTCGCTGATTTCGGCGTTGACAGCCTGATTACAGACTTTCCCGGTTTGGCCACTGCCACGCTCGAGAATTGCTGAAATCGGTCTCCCCGGCCGGCTCAGGCCACCGGCCGGAGCCGCTCAAAAAAGCCGGTTGAGGCCATCGTATGCAGCTACCCGGTAGGCTTCAGCCATGGTCGGGTAGTTGAACGTGGTGTTGACGAAGTACTTCAGGGTATTGAGCTCACCAGGCTGGTTCATGATCGCCTGGCCGATGTGCACGATTTCCGACGCCTGATAGCCGAAGCAGTGCACGCCCAGCACTTCCAGGGTCTCGCGGTGGAACAGGATCTTCAGCATGCCCTGCGGCTCGCCGGCAATCTGCGCCCGCGCCATGCTCTTGAAGAACGCCTTGCCCACTTCGTACGGCACCTTGGCCTGGGTCAGCTCCTGCTCGTTCTTGCCGATCGAGCTGATCTCGGGAATGGTGTAGATCCCCGTCGGCACGTCGTTGACGAAACGCCAGCTGCCATTATCGACAATGCTGCCCGCCGCCGAACGGCCCTGGTCGTGGGCCGCACTGGCCAGGCTTGGCCAGCCAATCACGTCGCCAGCGCCGTAGATGTTCTGGATACCGGTGCGGTAGTTCTCGTCGACCTCGATCTGGCCACGGCTGTTGACCTTGACGCCGATGTTTTCCAGGCCCAACTGATCAGTGTTGCCGGTACGCCCGTTGCACCAGAGCAAGGCGTCGGCCTTGATCTTCTTGCCGGACTTGAGGTGCAGGATCACCCCGTTGTCGACGCCTTCGACGCGGTCATACTCTTCGTTGTGACGCACGGTGATGTTGTTGTTGCTGAAGTGGTAACTCAGGGCCTGGGAGATTTCCGAGTCGAGGAAGCTCAGCAACTGACCACGGTTATCCACCAACTCCACCAGTACACCCAGGCCGCTGAAAATCGACGCGTATTCGCAACCAATGACTCCGGCGCCGTAAACGATCAGTTTGCGCGGGGTGTGGCCGAGGCTGAGGATGGTGTCGCTATCGTAGATACGCGGGTGGTGGAAATCGATGTCCGCCGGGCGATACGGACGCGAGCCCGTGGCGATGATGATGTGCTTGGCCACCAGTTTCTCGACCACGCCATTGGCGCATACCACTTCGATGGTCTGCTCGTCGGCGAAGCTGCCGGTGCCGATGAATACATCGACGCGGTTGCGGGCGTAGTAGCCGGTGCGCGAGGCGACCTGCTTGGAGATGACTTTTTCCGCACTCTTGAGCACGTCCGGGAACGAGAACCAGCGCGGCTCACCAATGGCCCGGAACATCGGGTTGGTGTTGAACTGCATGATCTGCCGGACCGAATGACGCAACGCCTTGGACGGGATGGTGCCCAGGTGAGTGCAGTTGCCGCCGACCTGGCGACGACTATCGACCATCGCCACCTTGCGTCCTGCCTTGGCGGCATTCATTGCCGCGCCTTCTCCCGCCGGGCCGGAACCCAGCACCACCACGTCGTAGTTGTAGACAGCCATGCGTACTCCTCAGAACAGGCCGCGGCACCCGGTTGGCACCTGCGGCTAAATCATGCCGGCAAGGCGACATGAAGGAACAATTTGGGGTCAATCTGAAACCCGGGAACAGTCTATAGAAGCGTCAACGCCGCGCACATTAACCCTTGGTCGCGTCGTAGGCTAGTTTTGCCTGCACTACAACGCCAACTTGCCGAGCATTCATTGGCCCGTACCCGCTTCAAGGCGATCGAAAGCCTGACTGGTTCGTGTGACGAAGCCAGTGTTGCTGCGCAGCACAAAAAAAGCCGCGATCTGATGTTGCTCGGCGTAGGCCAGGCCGCGTTCCGGGCCGAGGATCAGCAACAGGGTGGACAAGCCGTCAGCCATCAACGCCGAACGATCAATCACCGCCACCGACGCCAGTTGATGCCGCACCGGCGCACCGGTGCGGGCATCGAAGGTGTGGGAATAACGCTGGCCGTCCTGCTCGAAATAGTTACGGTAGTCGCCTGAAGTGGATACACCATAGCCGTTCAGTTCGATCACCCGCTCCAGCACCTGGCGATCGTCGCGGGGCTCCTCCAGGGCAATCTTCCAGGCACTGCCGTCGAGTTTCCTGCCCACGGCCTTGAGCTCGCCAGTGACTTCGACCAGAAAGCTGTTGATGCCCTGCGCCTGCAGCATCGCGGTTATTCGGTCAACCGTGTAGCCAGCGGCAATGCTGTCGAAGTCGACTTCCACCGCAGCGTCCTTGCACAGCTGGTCGCCTTCGATGCGCAAATGCCCATAGCCGACCCGCTGCCGGGCCGAGGCCAAGGCCTGCGCGCTGGGCACCTGTTCGTCCCGGGCCTGTGGACCAAAGCCCCAAAGGTTCATCAGCGGACCTACCGTCAGATCGTAGGCACCTCCGCTCTGCTGCGACAGCTGCTCGCCGACACTGACCAGTTCCAGAACCGGCGCGGGCATCGCCTGACAGCTATCGGCCGGCGAACGATTGAAACGCTCGATGTCGGAGTCGCCACGATAAGTGGACATTTGCCGATCCACCTCATCCAGAATAGCCTCGACCTGCCGGCGCACTTCCACCGGGCCTGCCACCGTCGGCCTACGAACATATTGGATCGAATAGCTGCTGCCCATGGTCGGACCGCCAAAGCTTTCCTGAGAGTCGCCGCTGCCACAGCTGGTCAGGCCAACTATCATCAGCCCGCAGCAAAGCCCATGCAGCCATTTCATCGACAGCATTAATGCGCAAGCTCACTCAGGATCAGGTGCGCCAACTGCACGCGCGGTTCGTTGGGATAGCTCTTGTTGGCCAGAATCACGATGCCGATTTTCTTCTCCGGCACAAAGGCCACATAGGCCGAGAAGCCGCCGGTCGATCCAGTCTTGTTGACCCAGACCGCCTGCCGCGGTGGCCGTGGTGGATTCAGGGCTGTCACCGGATGGCTGCCCAGGATCATTGCGCTGGAGTTACCGTCGAGCAACGTTTGCAGCGGCGCCGGATAGTCGTACTGCTCCCAGATCAGATCCTGAGTCATCGCGCCCACCTGGTAATAACCGGTACGGGTCTGTTGCAGCGCCTGGGCCAGTTTGGCCTCGACCTTGACCACTCCCAGATTGGCCTCGACGAAGTGGATCATATCGGCGGAACCGGTTTTCACCCCATACGCCTCATCGGCCAGTACCCCGGGATTCAGACGCACAGGCGCGTCCTGCTTGTTATAGCCCTGGGCGTACTGCGCCATCTTGCTCGCCGGCACCTGGACAAAACTGTTGCGCATGCCCAGCGCGGGAAACAGTTGCTGCTCCAGCGCCGAGGCGAACGGCACGCCAAGGCTGGCGGCGGTGATCATGCCCAGGGCGCCGATGCTCGGGTTGGCGTAGGTGCGCTGGGTGCCGGCGGCATAGGACGGCTGCCAGACCTTGAAATAGTCCATCAGTTGACGGTTGTCCTGGACTTCATCCGGCACCTGCAGCGGGAAGCCGCCCGCGGTGTGGGTGCCCAGATTGATCAGATTGACCCTATCGAACGCACTCCCGGCGAGCTCCGGCAGGTATTTGCCGGGATGATCGGTGAGCGACAGCTTGCCTTCAACTTCGGCGTAGGCCGCGAGGGTGGCGGTGAAGGTCTTGCTGATGGAGCCAATTTCGAACAGCGTCTCGTCCGTGACCTTTTGCTGCGTCTGCTTCGAGGCCACGCCATAGCTATAGAAAGTACGATGGCCATCGACCGTCACCGCAATGGCCAGGCCAGGAATGCTGTACTGCTGCATGAGTTCCCGGGCAGCGTTGTGCACCTTGCTCTCCATCGAGCTCTGATCGGCGCTGGCCACGGCCGCTGTGCAGGTTAATGCGAGCAACGCGGTACAGCAGTGTTGGATCAAGCGCATGCCAGTCGTCCTTAGATGTTCAGGTTGCACGAAAAGCGCTCCAACTTATCACTCCACTGCCCGACCACAAACAAAAACGCCCCGAGCATGTCGGGGCGTTTTTTAACTGCGGCTAAGACTTAGCGCGGGAATGCAGGCGGGTTGACCCCGGCCATGTCTTCCATCACGCGAACGACCTGGCAGCTGTAGCCGAACTCGTTGTCGTACCAGACGTACAGTACAACGCGGTTGTCCTGGGTGATGGTCGCTTCCGCGTCCACTACGCCTGCGTGGCGCGAGCCAACGAAGTCGGTGGAAACCACTTCCTGGGAGCTGACGTAGTCGATCTGCTTGTGCAGGTCCGAGTGCATGGCCATCTGGCGCAGGTACTCGTTGATTTCGTCACGGGTGGTGGCTTTCTCAAGGTTCAGGTTGAGGATGGCCATCGACACGTTTGGCGTTGGAACGCGAATCGCGTTACCGGTCAGCTTGCCCTTGAGCACTGGCAGCGCCTTGGCGGCTGCAGTGGCGGCACCGGTCTCGGTGATCACCATGTTCAGTGGCGCGGCACGGCCACGACGGCTGCCCTTGTGGAAGTTGTCGATCAGGTTCTGGTCGTTGGTGAACGAGTGAACGGTTTCGACGTGGCCGTTGACGATGCCGTACTTGTCGTCGACTGCCTTGAGCACCGGCACGATGGCGTTGGTGGTGCAGGACGCTGCCGAGATGATCTTGTCATCGGCAGTGATGTCGCCGTGGTTGATGCCGTGCACGATGTTCTTCAGCGCGCCCTTGCCAGGTGCGGTGAGGATCACGCGGGCAGCGCCCGGGCAAGCCAGGTGCTGGCCCAGGCCGTCGGCGTCACGCCATACGCCGGTGTTGTCGACGATCAGAGCGTTCTCGATGCCGTACTGGGTGTAGTCGACTTCGGCCGGGCTCTTGGCGTAGATAACCTGGATCAGGTTGCCGTTGGCGGTGATGGTGTTGTTGGCTTCGTCGATGGTGATGGTGCCATCGAACGGACCGTGTACCGAGTCGCGGCGCAGCAGGCTCGCGCGCTTGACCAGGTCGTTTTCGGCGCCCTTGCGGACAACGATGGCGCGCAGGCGCAGGCCGTCGCCACCACCGGTTTTTTCGATCAGGATGCGCGCCAGCAGACGGCCGATACGACCGAAGCCGTAGAGGACAACGTCAGTGCCTTTGCGAGCGGAAGCGTTCTGCTGGCCAACCACATCGGCCAGTTCTTCACGGACGAACTGTTCGGCAGTGCGGCCTTCGCCTTGGGCTTTGAACTTGCTCGCCAGCTTGCCCAGGTCGACCGAAGCGGCGCCGAGCTTGAGTTCGCTCATCGCCTTGATCAGCGGGAACGTTTCGTGGACGGACAATTCGGTCTCGTCGGACTGACGGTGACGAGCAAAGCGGTGGGCTTTGAGAATCGCGATGACTGAACGGTTGATCAGGCTGCGGCCATAGATCGAGCTCACCACGTTGTTATTGCGGTAGAGCTGGCCGATCAGCGGAATCATCGCTTCTGCGAGTGCTTCACGGTCGATCCATTCACCAAGACACTGGTCGGGCTTCTGAGTCACGGGAACCTTCCACATGTAGGGGCTGAAAAAAGGGGCTACATTATGCCGCCGTGTCCCTCCCGTAGCAATGCGCGCTTGTCGTGCAAGCGGTAACAATTTTCCTGTACGAAAAAAACGACCCCGCTGAAGCCCAGTAAAACCGGGGCTTTCAGCACACCCCCAAATTCACGGACAGCGCTGTCTTGTCTGTAACCCTCCGTAACACTCACCCGTTTCGGCACTACATAACCGCTAAAATTCCGCGGTTTTTTGTCATTACCACTACATTTCACCCAACCTGCGCATTAGACACAGTCAGCAACTGACAGGCGGCACCCGGGACCGCTACAATTACCGACTTTGTCGCAACGCTGGAGCTCAACCTTCCGTGTCTGTCCTGCGTCTACCGCTTCTCCCTGCCGCGGCAGGTAAACAGCACTGGGGCAATCTGCCCGGTGCCGCCCTGAGCCTGGCCATTGCCGAGGCCGCCAGCGCTGCCAAGCGCTTCACCCTGCTCCTGACCGCCGACAGCCAGAGTGCCGAAAGGCTGGAGCAGGAGCTGGGGTTCTTCGCCCCCGATTTGCCGGTGCTGCATTTCCCCGACTGGGAAACCCTGCCCTACGATCTGTTTTCGCCGCACCAGGACATCATTTCCCAGCGTATTGCCAGCCTGTATCGCTTGCCGGAACTGAGTCACGGCGTGCTAGTGGTGCCGATCACCACAGCCCTGCATCGCCTGGCGCCGACCAAATTCCTGCTCGGCAGCAGCCTGGTGCTGGACATCGGCCAGAAACTCGACGTCGAGCAAATGCGCACGCGCCTGGAAGCCACCGGCTATCGCTACGTCGATACCGTCTATGAGCATGGCGAATTCACCGTGCGCGGCTCGCTAATCGATCTGTTCCCGATGGGCAGCAAGCTGCCGTATCGGATTGACCTGTTCGACGACGAAATCGAAACCCTGCGCACCTTCGACCCGGAGAACCAGCGTTCGATCGACAAGGTCGACTCGGTCAAGCTGTTGCCGGCCAAGGAATTCCCGCTGCAGAAAGAGGCTGTCACCCGTTTCAAGGCGCGCTTTCGCGAGCGCTTCGACGTCGACTTCCGCCGCTGCCCGATTTTCCAGGACCTGAGCAGCGGGATTACCCCGGCCGGTATCGAGTACTACCTGCCGCTGTTCTTTGAAGAAACCTCGACCCTGTTCGACTACCTGCCCCAGGACACACAAGTGTTCTCCCTGCCGGGCATCGAGCAAGCCGCGGAAAATTTCTGGAATGACGTGCGCAACCGTTACGAAGAGCGCCGCGTCGACCCTTCGCGCCCTTTATTGCCACCGGCGGAACTGTTCCTGCCGGTCGAGGACTGCTTCGCCCGCCTGAAAAACTGGCCACGGGTGGTCGCCAGCCAGCAGGACGTGGATACCGGAGCCGGCCGCGAACGCTTCCCGGCGCAGCCGCTGCCGGATCTGGCGATCGAAGCCAAGGCCACCCAGCCGCTGCAGGCCCTGGCCAACTTCCTCGACGAGTTTTCCGGCCGCGTGCTGTTCACCGCCGAATCGGCCGGCCGCCGCGAAGTGTTGCTGGAGCTGCTGGAGCGCCTGAAGCTGCGGCCGAAAACCGTCGACAGCTGGCCGGACTTCGTTGCCGGCAAAGAGCGCCTGGCCATCACCATCGCCCCGCTAGACGAGGGTCTGCTGTTGAACGACCCTGCCCTGGCGCTGGTGGCGGAGAGCCCGCTGTTCGGCCAACGGGTCATGCAGCGCCGGCGTCGCGAGAAGCGTGCCGACGCCAACAACGACGCAGTGATCAAGAACCTGACCGAGCTGCGTGAAGGCGCGCCGGTGGTGCATATCGATCACGGCGTAGGCCGTTACCTCGGCCTTGCCACCCTGGAGATCGAAGACCAGGCCGCCGAATTCCTCACCCTCGAATACGCCGAGGGCGCCAAGCTCTATGTGCCGGTGGCCAACCTGCACCTGATCGCCCGTTACACCGGCAGTGATGACGCCCTCGCTCCGCTGCACCGACTCGGCTCCGAAACCTGGCAGAAAGCCAAACGCAAGGCCGCCGAACAGGTGCGCGACGTGGCCGCCGAGCTGCTCGACATTTACGCTCGAAGGGCTGCCCGCGAAGGTTATGCCTTTGCCGACCCGAAAGCCGACTACGCGACCTTCAGCGCCGGCTTCCCGTTCGAGGAAACCCCGGACCAGCAAACCACCATCGAGGCGGTGCGCGCCGACATGCTCGCGCCCAAGCCGATGGACCGGCTGGTCTGTGGCGACGTTGGCTTCGGCAAGACCGAAGTGGCCATGCGCGCCGCCTTCATTGCCGTGCACGGCGGTCGCCAAGTGGCGATCCTGGTGCCGACTACCCTGCTCGCCCAACAGCACTACAACAGCTTCCGCGACCGCTTCGCCGATTGGCCAGTGACGGTGGAAGTGATGAGCCGCTTCAAGTCGGCCAAGGAAGTCAACGCGGCGGTGGCCGACCTGGCGGAAGGCAAGATCGACATCGTGATCGGCACCCACAAATTGCTGTCCGACGACGTCAAGATCAAGAACCTCGGCCTGGTGATCATCGACGAAGAACACCGCTTCGGTGTGCGTCAGAAAGAACAGCTCAAGGCCCTGCGCAGCGAAGTCGATATCCTCACCCTGACTGCCACGCCAATTCCACGCACGTTGAACATGGCCGTGTCGGGCATGCGCGACCTGTCGATCATCGCCACGCCCCCGGCGCGACGCCTGTCGGTGCGCACCTTCGTCATGGAGCAGAACAAAAGCACGGTCAAAGAAGCCTTGCTCCGTGAGCTGCTGCGCGGCGGCCAGGTCTACTACCTGCACAACGATGTGAAAACCATCGAGAAATGCGCCGCCGACCTCGCCGAACTGGTGCCGGAAGCGCGGATCGGTATCGGTCACGGACAGATGCGCGAGCGCGAACTCGAACAGGTGATGAGCGACTTCTATCACAAGCGCTTCAACGTGCTGATCGCCTCGACCATCATCGAGACCGGGATCGACGTGCCGAGCGCCAACACCATCATCATCGAGCGCGCCGACAAGTTCGGCCTGGCGCAGTTGCACCAGTTGCGCGGACGTGTCGGTCGCAGCCACCACCAAGCCTACGCCTACCTGCTGACGCCACCGCGCCAGCAAATTACCGGTGATGCCGAAAAGCGCCTGGAAGCCATTGCCAATACCCAGGACCTCGGCGCCGGCTTCGTGCTGGCCACCAACGACCTGGAGATCCGTGGCGCCGGCGAATTACTCGGCGACGGTCAAAGCGGGCAGATCCAGGCAGTGGGTTTCACCCTCTACATGGAAATGCTCGAGCGTGCGGTGAAGTCGATCCGCAAGGGCGAACAGCCGAACCTCGAGCAGCCGTTGGGCGGCGGTCCGGAAGTCAACCTGCGGGTGCCTGCACTGATCCCCGAGGACTACCTGCCGGACGTTCATGCACGGCTGATCCTCTACAAACGCATCGCCTCGGCTACCGACGAGGACGGCCTCAAGGACCTGCAAGTGGAGATGATCGACCGCTTCGGCCTGCTGCCGGAACCGACCAAGAACCTGATCCGCATCACGGCACTGAAGCTGCAGGCCGAGCAACTGGGGATCAAGAAGGTCGACGGTGGCCCCCAGGGCGGGCGCATCGAGTTCGGCGCGCAGACGCCGGTCGATCCGCTGGTGCTGATCAAACTGATCCAGAGCCAGCCCAAACGCTACAAATTCGAAGGCGCCACGATGTTCAAATTCCTGGTGCCAATGGAGCGCCCGGAAGAGCGCTTTAATACTGTAGAGGCGCTGTTTGAGCGCCTCATCCCGAAAACTGCTTGAAGGACGCCGCATGCGCCTGTTTCGCTCACTGACCTTGCTGCTGACGCTGATTGCTCCGACTGCGTTCGCCGACGATTTGTACCAGGTTGAAATGATCCTCGTGCGGCAGAACGCCGTACCGGCCATTGCCAGCCCTGCACCACCAGAAGATTGGGCGCGCGGTGCGCAACCGATCAGCGCCGACAGCCTGCGTACGCCAGCCCTCAATGGCGTAGTGGAAAAGCTCACCGCCAGCACCGACTACACCGTGCTGCTGCATAAAAGCTGGCAGCAGAACCTCGGTGAAGTGTCGAGCAAAGTGCTGATCAGCGAAGGCCAGGAACAGTATGGGCAGTTTCCAATCCAGGGCACTCTGGACCTGAAATTGGGCCGCTTTACTGATGTCTACGCCAACTTCTGGGTCAACCAGCTCAACAATGATGGTCTCGTCAGCGGCAGCGAACGCCTGCAACAGGAGAGCCACACCCGCAATGGCCAGCTGAATTTTCTCGACAACGGCCACCTCGGCCTGCTGATCAAGATCACCTCCCTGACGGCGCCCGCGCCGCGCCAGGCGCCTGACGTCGTTCCGGACTGATTGAAGTTCCTATGTCCGCGAGCATGAGCAAACCCCTGGCTCCGTCCTGGGTCACCCGATTCAAGGAACAGAGCCTGGAGCGCGGTCGGCGCTACGCGCTGGAGAACCGCGTCAGGATCGTCGAGGCCGGCGACAGCATCATCACCGCCAGTTGCGAAGGCTCTGGCGGCAACGTCTACCGCCAGACCATCACATTGCGCGAGTCGGCGAAAAACACCCTGCTGCTGGTCGATGCATCCTGCAGTTGCCCAGTGCGAATGAACTGCAAACACTGCGCGGCCGTGCTGATGCAAGTGCAGGACACCCTCGAGTTCCCGGCCGCAGCCAAGGACGCCCTGCTGCTGGAAAAGCTCCAGGCCGTATTGGAAAACCGCGCTCCGCCGCCGCTGCCACAACAGTTGCTGGACAATGTGCAGCCGGTTCCGCGCCTGTGGCTGGCCAGCGTCGAGTTCAGCGCCTTCGAGCCACGCAACGGCAAGATGCAGCGCTACATTCAGCACCGCGCGGCGCTGTCCTTCAGTTACCTGGACGAATACGTCAGCGGACAGAAAAACACCGACGTGGTGATTCGCCAGGAACATCAGACCCTGCGCATCAAACGCCAGACGGATGTGGAAAAAGCCTACCGCGAACAACTACGCGTCCTAGGCTTCAAGATCGCCACCCGGCAAAGCAAAGCCCTGCCGGAAAGTGCCGGCGAACTCTACGAGATGGTCAACGACAGCGCTTGGCTGACCTTCACCCTCAACGAGCTGCCGAAGCTGCGCAGCCAGGGCTGGGAATTGCAGATCGACGACGAGTTCGGTTTCGATCTGACTGCCGTCGACGACTGGTACGCCACGGTCGACGAGGCCCCGGAGCGTGACTGGTTCGACCTTGAACTGGGCATCATCGTCAATGGCGAGCGCCTGAGCCTGCTGCCGATCCTGCTCAACCTGATGCGCTCGCACACCGAGATTCTCAACCCGGAACGCCTGGCCAAGCGTCGCGACGACGAGTTGATCCTGGTCAACATTCCCCATCGCCCCAACTCGGAACAGGGACCGCTGCAAGTGGCGTTGCCGCTCGGTCGCTTGAAACCGGTGCTGGCCACTCTCGGCGAGTTCTATCTGCAGGAACCAGGCGAGACCACCCTGCGCCTGAGCAGCGCCGACGCCACCCGGCTCAATCCGCTGGAAGACATGCCGCTTCTATGGGAAGGCGGCGAGCATATCCGCACCTTTGCCCAGCGCCTGCGGGACATCAAGGACTACAGCGCCGATGCCCCCGAAGGTCTCAACGCGACCCTGCGCCCGTATCAACTCGAGGGCCTGAGCTGGATGCAATCGCTGCGACAGCTGGAGGTAGGCGGGATTCTCGCGGACGACATGGGTCTGGGCAAAACCCTGCAGACCCTGGCCCATGTGCTCAGCGAAAAAAACGCTGGACGCCTCGACCGGCCGTGCATGGTGGTGATGCCCACCAGCCTGATTCCCAACTGGCTCGACGAAGCGGCACACTTTGCCCCGCAGCTCAAGGTCCTGGCCTTGTACGGCGCCACGCGCAAAAAGCATTTCGAGCATCTGGCCGACTACGACCTGATCCTCACCACCTACGCCCTGCTGCCCAAGGATATTGAACGCCTGGCCCTGCAACCCCTGCATATCCTGGTGCTCGACGAAGCCCAATACATCAAGAACCCGACCAGCAAGGCCGCGCAAGCCGCGCGGGAGCTGAACGCGCGCCAGCGCCTGTGCCTGAGTGGCACACCGCTGGAAAACCACCTGGGCGAGCTGTGGTCACTGTTTCATTTCCTGCTGCCGGGCTGGCTCGGCGACGTCAAAAGCTTCAACCGGGACTACCGGGTGCCGATCGAAAAGCATGCCAGCGACGTCCGCCTGCAACACCTCAACGCCCGAATCAAACCGTTCCTGCTGCGCCGCACCAAGGAACAGGTGGCCACTGAACTGCCGCCGAAGACCGAAATCATCCATTGGGTCGACCTCAACGAGGCCCAACGTGACGTTTACGAAACCATGCGCCTGGCCATGGACAAGAAAGTTCGCGACGAAATCACCCGCAAAGGCGTGGCACGCAGCCAGATCATTATCCTTGAGGCACTGCTCAAACTGCGCCAGGTGTGCTGCGATCTGCGCTTGGTCAATGAAGCTGCCCTGCCCGCCCGTGGCAGCACCTCAGGCAAGCTCGACAGCCTGATGGAAATGCTCGAGGAACTGTTCGAGGAAGGCCGCAAGATCCTGCTGTTTTCCCAGTTCACCTCGATGCTCTCGCTGATCGAAGACGAACTGAACAAACGCGGGATCGCCTACGCCCTGCTGACCGGACAAACCCGCGACAGGCGCACACCGGTGAAGGACTTCCAGAGCGGTAAGCGGCAGATCTTTCTGATCAGCCTGAAGGCTGGCGGCGTCGGTCTGAACCTGACAGAAGCCGACACGGTGATCCACTACGACCCCTGGTGGAACCCGGCCACGGAAAACCAGGCCACTGACCGCGCCTACAGAATCGGTCAGGAGAAGCCGGTGTTCGTCTACAAGATGATTGCCCGAGGCACGGTCGAAGAGAAAATCCAGCACCTGCAGAAGGAAAAGTCGGACCTCGCCGCCGGCGTGCTGGACGGCCGCACCACCGGTGACTGGAAGTTGCAGAGTGAGGATATTGATGCGCTGTTTGCGCCACTGCCGGACAAATCGAAGCTGTAGCAAGGCGGCTTGAAGTGCCGCCTTGCAAGGGGCTTAATCGATCAGTTGCGCTTCCTTGAGCGCACCGATGGCGGCGAGCCAGCGCGGATCCTGACGGTAATCGGTGCTGGCGAACGACTGCCCGCGCATCCGTGCAATGCGTGCAGAAGGCGTGACCTTCAAGCGCTGCGCAGCTGACAAGGCCAGTTCGGCGGCCGCCCGATCATTGCACACCAGGCCCATGTCGCAACCCGCACTCAGCGCCGCCTCGATCCGGCTGGCCGCATCGCCCACCACATGGGCGCCCGCCATCGACAGGTCATCACTGAAGATCACGCCGTCGAACTGCAACTCGCCGCGCAGGATGTCCTGCAACCAGCGCCGCGAGAAACCCGCTGGCTGGGTGTCGACCTGCGGATAAATGACATGGGCCGGCATTACTGCCGCCAGCTGTTTGCTCAGGCGTGTGAATGGCACCAGGTCGTTGGCGCGGATTTCGTCCAGGCTGCGCTCATCATTGGGGATGGCGACATGGGAATCGGCCTCGGCCCAGCCGTGACCCGGGAAGTGCTTGCCGGTCGCGGCCATGCCCGCCTGGTTCATGCCTCGGATGAATGCCCCTGCCAGTCGGGCAGCACGCTCAGGGTCACCTTCGAAGGAGCGGGTGCCAACCACCGCACTGCGCTGGTAATCGAGATCCAGCACTGGCGCGAAACTCAGGTCGAGGCCGACCGCCAGCACTTCGGTAGCCATGATCCAGCCACACTGCTCGGCTAAATGCTCCGCGTTCGGATTATCGGCAATTGCGCGCATCGCTGGCAGGCGCACGAAGCCCTGACGCAGACGCTGCACCCGACCACCTTCCTGATCGACGGCGAGCAACAGGTCCGGGCGCACGGCGCGAATCGAGGCGCTCAACTCACGCACCTGGCGTGGGTGCTCAATATTCCGGGCAAAGATGATCAGGCCGCCCACTTCGGGCTGACGCAACAGTTGGCGATCTTCAGCCGTCAGCCAGGTACCGGCGACGTCCACCATCAACGAGCCTTGCAGGCCAGCAGTCATAGAGATTCCTTGATAACGAATGGCGCGCACGCAACGATTCCGCCCGGCACACAGCCCGGCGGATCAGAATAGGTAACGCAGAAATGCAGTAGGCCTGCAACGAGAGTCGGCATGGGCGGCTAGCTTAGCGGATGTCCGCTGCCGCGCCCACCCGCGGCCGCTTAAACCTTGGCGCCAGCCGCTACGGTCTTGCTGCGCGGACGCAACTGGGCAGCGGCCATGGCGTCGTCGGTAACGCCCGTTTCAGCACGCATGCCGGCCGCCAGGAACGGCACCATCAGGCGCATGACTTGCTCGATTGAGGTGTTGACGCCGAAATCGGTCTCGGCAATCGCACGCAACGCCTTGATCCCGGACATGCTGAACGCTGCTGCGCCGAGCATGAAGTGCACGCGCCAGAACAGCTCGATAGGAGGAATTCGCGGGGCAGCTTCGTTGACCAGCAGCATGTAGCGACGGAACACCTTGCCGTACATGTCTTCCAGGTAACGCCGCAGGTGACCCTGGCTTTGGCTGAAGGCCAGGCCCAACAGGCGCATGAAGATCGACAGGTCATTGCCGCTGCGCGGCTGCACCACGAGGGCCTGCTCGACGAGGATTTCCAGCAATTCTTCCAGGCTCGGCTTGTTGTCCGGCTTGGCTGAACGCCGCTCCAGTTCACGGTCGAGACTGATGCAGAACGGACCGAGGAAACGCGAGAAGACTGCCTGGATCAAGGCCTTCTTGGAGCCGAAATGGTAGTTCACCGCCGCCAGATTGACCCCAGCCTTGCTGGTAATCAGCCGCAATGAAGTTTCGGCAAAACCTTTTTCCGCGAACAATTGCTCGGCTGCATCGAGAATGCGTTCAACGGTTTCCGACTGGGCCATGGCTACTCCGCCTGACAAACACTTGTTTGAAACATACGTTTCAGTCTGTGAATTGTCAAGTCCGGCCATTCTTTTTGAGAACGGTCAGTCAGACATTTAACCATAGATACCCGCGGCTGTAGCTGATCTGCGAGACAAGATTTGCCAGACCGCAAACCGACCGTCCGGCGCCCTCCCATAAAAGGAGGATTGCCAAGATCATTCCACTGTATATAATCCCAGTCACTGTATAAAAAGACAGAGCGATCGAGATGCTAAAACTGACGCCACGCCAAGCTGAGATTCTGGCTTTTATCAAACGTTGCCTTGAAGACAACGGCTATCCCCCGACCCGTGCGGAGATAGCCCAGGAGCTCGGTTTCAAATCGCCCAATGCGGCGGAAGAACACCTCAAGGCCCTGGCCCGCAAGGGCGCCATCGAAATGACCCCTGGCGCCTCCCGCGGCATCCGCATTCCGGGTTTCGAAGCCAAGCCAGACGACTCCACCCTGCCCATCATTGGCCGAGTCGCTGCCGGCGCGCCGATTCTCGCGCAGCAGCACATCGAAGAGTCCTGCAACATCAACCCCACCTTCTTTCATCCTCGCGCTGACTACCTGTTGCGTGTCCATGGCATGAGCATGAAGGACGTGGGGATTTTCGATGGCGACCTGTTGGCCGTGCACACCACTCGCGAAGCCCGCAACGGCCAGATAGTCGTGGCGCGGATTGGCGATGAAGTGACGGTCAAACGCTTCAAGCGTGATGGCAGCAAGGTCTGGCTCATCGCCGAAAACCCCGAGTTTGCCCCGATCGAAGTGAACCTGAAAGATCAGGATCTGGTGATCGAAGGCTTGAGTGTCGGCGTCATTCGCCGCTAAAGGAGGCGTTATGCATTTCCCACACGCACCACAGCACACACAACTGACGCTGTTCGAAGCGTTCATGGCCCAGCCATTGGCGCCGGCCCTCAAGGACGTGGTCGAGACACCCTGGAACGCCGAGCCCGAAGCGTTCAGCGAACTGTCTCTACGTGGTGCGGCGGGGAACTGCCTGAGCCTGCTGGCACCCATTCTTCGCGAACTGAGTCAGGACCAGGACGCCCGCTGGCTGACGCTGATTGCCCCGCCCGCCAGCTTGACCCAAGCCTGGCTGCGGGATGCCGGCCTGAACCGCGAGCGCATCCTGCTGCTGCAACCACGCGGTAATCAAAGCGCCCAGCAACTGGCCTGCGAGGCCCTACGCCTGGGCCGCAGCCATACTGTGGTCAGTTGGCTGAATCCTCTGAGCAGCAACGCACGGCAACAGTTAGTCGGTGCTGCCCGCGTCGGGGATGCACAAAGTCTGAATATTCGATTGGGCTAAGCGTAAAAGACACAGGGCTTCTCCAGGACAGAGAAGCCAATCTGTAATGATGTTCTGTGATGATGGCTTGCGAAAACAGCCGACCAGCGGGAATCAATGCAGAACCCGCGGCCCCTCTTCCTTGTCGAGCTCGCCCTCAACCAGACGACCCGCCATTTGCACACCGACGCTCAACATCGCCTTGGCCACTTCAACGTGTTGGCCTTGCAGGAATACCTTGGCGTCTTCGGAGAAGTCCAAAGTAACCAGAGAACCCTCGTCCTCAGCCCGGCGCAGCTCGATTCGGCCGTCTGGCAGTTCAACAATTTCTAGAAAGGACGTTGGCATAAAAGTCTGTTCTCCACGAAAGGCGGGGATTATATAGGCATCGGTGGCGCTGCGCTCGGGATCTTGACCGGCTGCATACCACCTATTGACGGCCTCCATGACCACGCAGCGTCCTGTTACTTCCCCGCTGGGCTCAGCACTCGTTCAAGCCCTCACGGAAACGCAGGGCCAGACTTTTCAGATTCTGACGCCAGCTCTCCAACTCTTCCCTGCTCAACTCAGCCTCAGGCTCTTCATCCAGACTCACCGCAACAATCAACGGCTGAGTGACATCACCCTTGGGCTTGTGCGGCGCACGGGGTGGCTGGAACAAATCGGCATGAGCCTGGAGCAGTTTCGCCAGCCAGGTCTCGCGGTTATGGGCCAGCTCGACCATTTCTGCCATTTCCGGGATGGCAATGGTTTCCAGTACTTCACGGGTCAACAGCATCTCTGCCCGGGGCGCATTGGCCTGGGGCAAGCGGTAGAAGCCGGCAATTTCATGGCACAGGCCCAACAGAGCACCGTACAGATGAAACAGTGCTGATTCGCGTCCCGCCTGGATCAGCGCCGGAGAATTCATGGCCCGCCCATCTTCGGCACGGGCCAGCGCCTCAAGCGACAGACCGGCAAAGTAGATCTTCTGATTGGTACGGGTATAGAGCTCGTGGGCCATGGCGGCAGTCTCCACAACGAAAAAGGGCACGTAATGCTGGCCCGACAGTGTCAAGGATCAGGCAACCCCACTGCAAGCGCAAAAAAAACCGCATGCGAACCCGAGGGTTGGCATGCGGCCTTTTTAAAGACGCGGTGCGGGCTTACTTGGCCACGCGCTTGTCTTCAACTACCCATTTACCGCCGTCGTAGAACGCCTTCCAGCCCGTAGGCTTGCCGTCCACTTCGGTCTGCACGTACTGCTCCTTGGTCTTGCGGCTGTAGCGGATCACCGCCGGCAGGCCGTCCGGATCCTTCTTCGGCGCTTCACAGAGGAAGTGATACTTCGGATCGATCTCATCCTTGTGCGGCACGATCTCGAGCACCAGCGGAGCACGGGTCTCGCGGTTTTTCGGGAACTGACTGGCTGCCAGGAACAGGCCGGAGGCACCGTCACGCAGGATGTAGGTGTCGTTGACCTTCTCGCACTTGAGTTCCGGCATTTTCACCGGATCCATCTTCGGCGGTGCCGCGTCGCCGCTTTTCAGCAGTTTGCGGGTGTTCTTGCAAGTGGCGTTGGTGCAGCCGAAGAATTTGCCGAAACGACCGGTCTTCAATTGCATTTCACTGCCGCACTTGTCGCATTCCAGGCTCGGACCTTCGTAGCCCTTGATGCGATAGCTGCCCTCTTCGATCTCGTAGCCGTCGCAGTCAGGGTTGTTACCGCAGATGTGCAGCTTGCGCTTCTCATCCAGCAGGTAAGCGTCCATCGCGGTGCTGCAGATCGGGCAACGGTGCTTGCCGCGCAGGACCAACGACTCGGACTCACCCTCGTCGTCCGCGGCGATTTCATCGCCTGGCACCAAATTGACAGTGGCCTTGCAGCGTTCTTTCGGCGGCAGGCTGTAGCCCGAGCAACCGAGGAACACGCCAGTCGAAGCGGTACGGATCTGCATTGGACGACCGCAGGTCACGCACGGGATATCGGTCATCACCGGCTGGTTGGCGCGCATGCCGTTTTCCGGGCTCTCGGCCACTTCGAGTTTCTTCTTGAAGTCGCCGTAGAACTCATCCAGCACGTTTTTCCAGTCACGCTCACCCTGAGCGACGTCATCGAGGTTCTCTTCCATGCCTGCGGTAAAACCGTAGTCCATGAGGTTGGAGAAGCTCTCCGACAGACGCTCGGTGACGATGTCGCCCATTTTTTCCGAGTAGAAACGGCGGTTGTGCAGCGCGACGTAGCCACGGTCCTGGATGGTGGAAATGATTGCCGCGTAGGTCGACGGACGACCGATCCCGCGTTTTTCCATTTCCTTGACCAGGCTCGCTTCCGAGTAGCGCGCCGGCGGCTTGGTGAAGTGCTGGCTTGGATCAAGCTTGATCAGCTTGAGCACGTCGCCCTGAGCCATGTCCGGCAACACATCGTCATCGCCCGGCTTGGTCATTTGCGGCATGACCCGGGTGTAGCCGTCGAACTTCAGGATCCGACCCTTGGCACGCAACTCAAAGCCGCTGGCAGCGACGCTGACGGTGGTCGACAGGTATTTCGCCGGGAGCATCTGGCAGGCGACGAATTGGCGCCAGATCAGCTCGTAGAGCCGCTCAGCGTCACGCTCCATGCCCGACAGCTTGCTTGGATCAGTGTTGACGTCGGAAGGACGAATCGCTTCGTGAGCCTCCTGGGCGCCTTCCTTGCTGCTGTAGACGTTCGGGGTTTCCGGCAGGTACTTGCTGCCGAACTCGCCTTCAATATAGGTACGGGCCATCGCCACGGCATCGGCCGAAAGGTTGGTCGAGTCGGTACGCATATACGTGATGTAGCCGGCCTCGTACAGCCGCTGAGCCATCATCATGGTTTTCTTCACGCCAAAGCCCAGGCGGTTACTCGCGGCCTGCTGCAGGGTGGACGTGATGAACGGGGCCGACGGCTTGCTGCTGGTCGGTTTATCTTCGCGCTTGGCGATGGTGTAGCTGGAAGATTTCAGCTTCTCCAGGGCCGCCATGGCCTGGGCTTCGTTGAGCGGCTTGAAGGCTTCGCCGTTTTCGCGGGCCACTTCAAAGCGCACATTGGCGCCCTTGGCGGTGCCGAGGTCGGCGTGCACTTCCCAGTACTCTTCCGGGACGAAGGCACGAATCTCGCGCTCACGCTCCACTACCAGCTTCACCGCCACCGACTGCACTCGACCTGCCGACAGGCCGCGAGCGATCTTCGACCACAGCAATGGCGAGACCATGTAACCCACTACACGGTCAAGGAAGCGCCGCGCCTGCTGCGCGTTGACTCGATCGATATCCAGCTCGCCCGGCTCGGAGAAGGCTTCCTGAATCGCCTTCTTGGTGATTTCGTTGAACACCACGCGCTTGTAGCGGCTGTCATCCCCACCGATGGCTTCGCGCAGGTGCCAGGCAATGGCTTCCCCCTCGCGATCCAAGTCCGTTGCGAGATAGATGGTGTCGGCGTCTTTGGCGAGCCGACGCAGTTCTTCGATGACCTTTTCCTTGCCCGGGAGGATCTCGTACTTGGCTTTCCAGCCATGATCGGGATCGACACCCATGCGCGCGACCAGCTGCTTGCGCGCCTTTTCCTTTGGCGACAGCGCCGGCGCTTCGCCAGCAGCGGCCTTGCCACGCTTGGCGGCAGGCTCCTTGCTGGCGCTCGCCGAACCACTGGTGGGCAGGTCTCGGATATGGCCGATACTCGACTTCACCACGTATTGGTTGCCCAGATACTTGTTGATTGTCTTGGCCTTAGCCGGGGATTCCACAATGACCAGCGATTTGCCCATGGATCAGAAAATTCCTGAATTCGAGAAGTGAAAGGCGGTTGGCGCCTGACGCGGCACCGCTATATATAGTGGCAACAAGGTGAGGTCAAGCGCAGGGTTCGCTGCGCCTTACGCCTACGGCTTGGAAAAAACGCTGGGTTCGGCCTGCACCAAAGCAAAGCGCGGGACCTGCTCGCCGTCAACTTCGACCGACTCCAGAAACATGTTCAACGGCCGCACCCAAAAACCGTAATCGCCATACAGGGCTTGGTAGAAGACCACTTCTTCTTCGGTTTCAGAGTGCCGCGCAACGCTGAAAACACGGTACTGCGGACCTTTGTAATGCTGGTAGAGCCCGGGTTCGATCGGCATGCTCTGGGCCTCATTAAATTCAGTAGAAATAAAAAACAAAAAAAATCTTCGGAAAAACAAAAACCGGGGCACTTGGCCCCGGCTTGCGTCAAACGAACGCTTAAACGCGTTCGAAGACGGTGGAGATGCCTTGGCCGAGACCAATGCACATAGTGGCCACCCCGAAGGTGCCGCTATTCTGCTTCATCACGTTCAACAAGGTGCCGGAGATACGGGCACCGGAGCAACCGAACGGGTGACCCAGGGCGATCGCGCCGCCGTGCAGGTTAACCTTCTCGTTCATCTTGTCGAGCACTTTCAGATCTTTCAGCACTGGCAGGGCCTGTGCGGCGAAAGCTTCGTTGAGCTCGAAGAAGTCGATGTCGGCAATACCCAGGCCCGCACGCTTCAGAGCTTTTTGGGTCGCCGGTACTGGACCATAGCCCATGATCGCCGGATCCACACCCGCCACCGCCATCGAACGGATCACCGCCATTGGCTGGATACCCAGGTCCTGGGCGCGCTGCGCCGACATCACGATCATGCACGAAGCACCATCGGTGATCTGCGACGATGTACCGGCTGTCACGGTGCCGCCCTTGGGATTGAAGGCCGGCTTGAGGGCCGCCAGGCTTTCCAGGGTGGTTTCCGGACGAATGGTTTCGTCGTAGTCGAACAGTTTCAGGAAACCGTTCTCGTCGTAGCCCTGCATCGGGATGATTTCGTCCTTGAACTTGCCTTCCACGGTCGCCTTGTGGGCGAGTTGGTGGGAGCGCACGCCGAAGGCATCCTGCTGCTCGCGGGTAATGCCGTGCATCTTGCCAAGCATTTCTGCGGTCAGGCCCATCATGCCCGAGGCTTTCGCCGCATACAGCGACATGTGCGGATTCGGATCGACACCGTGCATCATGCTCACGTGCCCCATATGCTCGACGCCGCCAACCACGAATACGTCACCGTTACCGGTCATGATTGCTTGTGCAGCGGTGTGCAAGGCGCTCATCGACGAGCCACACAGGCGGCTGACGGTCTGGCCGGCGGCAGTGTGCGGGATCTGCGTCATCAAAGAAGCCATGCGGGCAATGTTCCAGCCCTGCTCCAGGGTCTGGTTGACGCAGCCCCAGATCACGTCCTCGACTTCATTCGGGTCGACCTTGACGTTGCGCTCCAGCAATTTGCTGATCAGGTGCGCCGACATGTCTTCAGCACGGGTGTTGCGGTGCATGCCGCCCTTGGAGCGGCCCATCGGAGTACGACCGAAGTCGACAATCACGACGTCTCTTGGATTCAAGCTCATAAATATTCTCGCTCTAGTCGTGGGCGCTTAACCGAAGAAGCTCTGGCCGTTCTTGGCCATTTCGCGCAGCTTCGCGGTCGGGTGGTACAGCGGGCCCAAATCAGCGTACTGGTCAGCCAGGGCAACGAATTCGGCAACACCGACCGAGTCGATGTAGCGCAGCGCACCGCCACGGAATGGAGGGAAACCAATACCGTAGACCAGGCCCATGTCGGCTTCGGCAGCGGTTTCGACGATACCGTCTTCCAGGCAGCGCACCGTTTCCAGGCACAGCGGGATCATCATCCAGTTGATGATGTCTTCGTCGGTGACTTCGCGCTGTTCATAGACGATCGGCTTGAGCACTTCCAGTACCGACGGGTCGGCAACCTTCTTCTGCTTGCCGCGCTTGTCGGTCTCGTACGCGTAGAAGCCCTTGCCATTTTTCTGGCCCAGGCGCTTGGCTTCGTACAGCACGTCAACGGCCGAGCGACGGTCGTCCTTCATGCGATCCGGGAAGCCCTCAGCCATCACGTCACGACCGTGGTGGCCGGTGTCGATGCCAACGACGTCCATCAGGTACGCCGGGCCCATCGGCCAGCCGAATTTTTCCATGATCTTGTCGATGCGCACGAAGTCCACGCCCGCGCTGACCAGCTTGGCGAAACCGCCGAAGTACGGGAACAGCACGCGGTTGACCAGGAAGCCCGGGCAGTCATTGACCACGATCGGGTTCTTGCCCATTTTCTTGGCGTAGGCAACGGTGGTGGCGACGGCCAGTTCGCTGGACTTCTCGCCACGAATCACTTCCACCAGCGGCATCATGTGCACCGGGTTGAAGAAGTGCATGCCGACGAAGTTTTCCGGGCGCTTGAGGGCCTTGGCCAGCAGGCTGATGGAAATGGTCGAGGTGTTCGAGGCAAGGATAGTGTCTTCCTTGACCTTGTCTTCGACTTCAGCCAGCACCGCTTGCTTGACTTTAGGGTTCTCGACGACCGCTTCAACCACCAGGTCGACGTGACCGAAGTCGCCGTAGGACAAAGTAGGACGAATGCCATTAAGCACTTCAGCCATCTTCGCCGCCGTCATGCGACCTTTCTCAACGCGACTCACCAGCAGCTTGGCGGCCTCGGCCAGCCCCTGCTCGATACCGTGTTCGTTGATGTCCTTCATCAGGATCGGCGTGCCTTTGGAGGCCGACTGGTAGGCGATACCGCCACCCATGATACCGGCGCCCAATACGGCAGCCTGTTTCACATCCTGGGCGATTTCGTCGTAGGCCTTGGCCTTTTTCTTCAGCTCCTGATCGTTCAGGAACAGGCCGATCAAGCTCTGCGCGGCAGAAGTCTTGGCCAGTTTGACGAAACCGGCAGCTTCGACTTCCAGCGCTTTGTCACGACCGAAGTTCGCGGCTTTCTGGATGGTCTTGATCGCTTCAACCGGCGCCGGGTAGTTCGGGCCAGCCTGACCGGCCACGAAACCCTTGGCGGTTTCGAAGGCCATCATTTGTTCAATCGCGTTCAGCTTGAGCTTTTCCAGCTTCGGCTGGCGCTTGGCCTTGTAGTCGAACTCGCCGGAGATGGCGCGCTTGATCAGTTCCAGCGCAGCGGCCTGCAGCTTATCGGCGTCGACCACAGCATCGACTGCACCGACTTTCAAGGCGTCTTCGGCACGGTTCTCCTTGCCAGCGGCAATCCACTCAATGGCGTTGTCGGCACCGATCAGGCGCGGCAGGCGCACGGTACCGCCGAAGCCCGGGTAGATACCCAGCTTGACTTCCGGCAGGCCGATCTTGGCGGTGCTGGACATGACGCGGTAGTCCGCGGCCAGGCACATTTCCAGACCGCCACCCAGCGCGATGCCATTGATCGCGGCGACGGTCGGCACGTTGAGGTCTTCGAAATCGCTGAAAATCTTGTTGGCTTCGAGGTTACCCGCCACAAGCTCGGCATCCGGCAGCTTGAAGTTGTCGACGAATTCAGTGATGTCGGCGCCGACGATGAACACGTCCTTGCCGCTGCTGACGATCACACCTTTGACCGACGCATCTGCCTTGATGGCGTCCACGGCCTGACGCAGTTCGTTCAGGGTTAGACGGTTGAACTTGTTGACGGACTCACCCTTGAGGTCGAACTTGAGTTCGACGATGCCACTTTCAAGAGCCTTAACCGTGATGGCTTTACCTTCGTAAATCATCAACTGATCTCCACGATATGGAAGCTGAACAGTACACGTCGGACGCTGATGTTCTGGGTCGGCACTGACGCTACCGTCGATACTGACACCTATCCACCAGACACACACCCGCCAACGCGATAGTCGGGATTCTGTAGGAGCGGTCTGAAATACAAACGCTCAATTCATACGCCCGTTTGATTTGGGTACGCCACCTTCACGGAATTTCTTACAATTGTCAATCGCCTGAAACACAGGTTGAAACACGACTTTGCAGTCATTTACGCAGCACGAAGACCAGCAACACGCTGGTGCATGCACTGTCATTCATAGAATCAATATTTAGAAACGTCGCCCTAATCTGTTGCAGATCGCGTGCAAGCCGCTACGCTGGCGGGGACGATAGACGAAAGACCGCATGCGTGCGGCCAATGCCCTGACGCGGTTTCAGCTGTAAAACGAAATTCCGGCCTGCCTGGCCAACTCCAGCCCGATGCTGATTGTCGGGCTTTTTATTGCCTGTGATTGACGCTCAGGCGAGCGCCTTGAGGGTTGCGTCGATCTGCTGCAGCACCTCGGCCTCGCCCTTCTCGCCCCAGTACAGGGTGATCATTTGCTTGTCCGCCTCGACTTTGTAGACGTTGCCCGGCAATTTTTCGAAATGAATCAGCATGGCCGGATCTTCACAGACTTCCTGCCACTGATTGACCCATTGCCCCGGGGCCTTCTGCCAGTAACTCCAGCACGCCGGCTGATTGCCACGGCGCGGCCGATGGTACTGCGCACAGGGGTTCGGCGGCTCAGGCAGCAACCAGTGCGGCCACTCCTGGGGTGCCAATTGCATGGCCAGGCCGATGCGGCGCGCTTCCATGCGCAAGGCCATCCGACCACCCTGGCGGCGGGATGGCGCGAGCCATGCCAGGGGGCTGAGCATCACTGCAAGGATTGACACCACTATCCAGACCGTCATATCTGTACTCCCGTTTTTTGATCGGCGCATTGATCTCTGTCGAAACCAATCCGCCTGAAACCAGCCATACTTATTACTATCGCCATCCACAGGAGGTGCACCTCATGCCTTACACCCATATCCTGGTCGCTGTAGACCTGACCGAAGAGTGCGACCCCGTGATTCACCGCGCTCGCGAGCTGGCAACGAGCAATGGCGCCAAACTGTCGCTGGTGCACATCGTTGAGCCAATGGCCATGGCCTTTGGCGGTGACGTACCGATGGACCTGTCGCAACTGCAACAACAGCAGTTCGACCAAGCCAAGGAGCGCCTCGAGCGCCTGATCCTGAAATATCCGGAACTGTCCAAGGAAAACAGCCATTTGACCTATGGTCAGCCGCGCCAGGAAATCCACACTTTGGCCAAGGAGCAAGCCTGCGACCTGATCGTGGTTGGCAGCCATGGTCGCCACGGCCTGGCGCTGCTGCTGGGCTCCACCGCCAATGACGTGCTGCACGGAGCACCCTGTGACGTGCTGGCCGTACGCCTGCAAAGCAAAAGTAAATAACAGCGCTTCTGATATGTGAAAAGCCCGGCACTCATCACTGAGGCCGGGCTGCAGGAGCGAGCTTGCTCGCGATGCACCGGAGAACACCACACAGCGTCGCGACCATCGCGAGCAAGCTCGTTCCTACATCGGAAGAATCAATCAGGCATCCAGCTCGGCCCAACGCTCAACCAAGACGTCCAGCTCAGCCTGCAGCTTTTCCAGTTGTGCGATCACCGCGGCGGTTTCGGTCGATGGACGCTGGTAGAAGCCGGAGTCGGCCATTTGCGCCTCGACCGCTGCGATCTGCTGCTCCATGGCGTCGATCTGCCCTGGCAGGGCTTCCAGCTCGCGCTGCAACTTGTAGCTGAGCTTCTTCTTCGCCGCCGGTGCTTCCACAGCGGCCACGGGTGCCGGGGCTGCGGTAACCACCGCCGAGTTCAGGTCAGCCTTGCCGGACTTACTCTCGGTCACGCCCAGCAGGCGTGGCGAACCACCCTGGCGCAGCCAGTCCTGATAGCCACCGACGTATTCACGGACCTTACCTTCGCCCTCGAAGACCAGGGTGCTGGTGACCACGTTGTCGAGGAATGCCCGGTCGTGGCTGACCATCAGCACGGTGCCGTTGAAGGTCAGCAGCACTTCTTCCAGCAACTCGAGGGTTTCCACATCGAGGTCGTTGGTGGGTTCGTCGAGCACCAGCAGGTTCGCCGGCTTGCTGAACAATTTAGCCAGCAACAAGCGCGCACGCTCGCCGCCCGACAGCGCCTTGACCGGCGTGCGCGCACGCTGCGGGCTGAACAGGAAGTCGCCGAGGTAGCTCAGCACGTGGCGGCTCTGGCCGTCGATATCGATAAAGTCGCGACCTTCGGCAACGTTGTCGATCACAGTCTTTTCCAGATCCAACTGATGACGCAACTGGTCGAAGTAGGCAACGTCGATCCTGGTCCCCTCTTCCACTTTGCCGCTGGTCGGTTGCAGACCGCTGAGCATCAATTTGAGCAAGGTGGTCTTGCCGGTACCGTTGGCGCCGAGCAGACCAATGCGGTCACCGCGCTGCAGGACCATGGAGAAATCCTTGATCAGGAACGGGCCGCCCGGGTGGGCGAAGCTGACGTCCTCGAGGACCATCACCTGCTTGCCGGACTTCTCGGCGGTGTCCAACTGGATGTTGGCCTTGCCAGTGCGCTCACGACGCTCGCTGCGCTCGACACGCAGGGCCTTGAGGGCACGCACACGACCTTCGTTACGGGTACGGCGAGCCTTGATGCCCTGGCGAATCCACACTTCTTCCTGGGCCAGACGCTTGTCGAACAGCGCGTTGGCCGTGGCCTCGGCGGCAAGCTCGGCTTCTTTGTGCACGAGGAAACTGGCGTAGTCGCCGTTCCAGTCGATCAGGCCACCGCGATCCAGTTCGAGGATGCGGGTCGCGAGGTTTTGCAGGAAAGAACGGTCGTGCGTGATAAACAGTACGGCCCCCTGGAAATCCTTCAGCGCTTCTTCAAGCCAGGCGATTGCACCGATGTCCAAGTGGTTGGTCGGTTCGTCGAGCAGCAGCAGATCCGGCTCGGACACCAGCGCCTGCGCCAGCAGCACGCGACGACGCCAGCCGCCGGACAATTCGGCGAGGGTCTTGTCGGCAGGCAGTTGCAGGCGGCTCAGGGTGCTATCGACCAGGGTCTGCAAGCGCCAGCCGTCGCGGGCTTCGAGGTCATGCTGGACGTGCATCAACTTGTCCAGGTCAGCATCGGTGACGATGTTCTGGCTCAGGTGGTGATATTCGGCGAGCAGCGCGCCAACGCCATCCAGGCCTTCAGCGACCACGTCGAACACCGTCCGCTCGTCGGCAACCGGCAATTCTTGCGGCAATTCGCCGATTTTCAGACCGGGGGCACGCCACACCGAGCCGTCATCGGGCTTCTGGTCGCCCTTGACCAGTTTCATCATGCTGGACTTGCCAGTGCCATTGCGGCCGATGATGCACACCCGCTCACCACGGGCGATCTGCCAGGACACCTTGTCCAACAACGGCATCGCGCCGAATGCAAGGGACACATCGCTGAATTTGAGCAGGGTCATGAGCTTCTCCAAAAACCGGGCGCGCATTCTACCTGAGTTGGGACTGCAGAAGGCCGGCATTTTCACTGTGGGAGCACTCTGCCCATTAATTGTTGCGAACTTGTGCCGATGGGCCGGCAAAGCTTTCGCCGGTTGCTGGCAAAAGGCTAAGCTACAAATAATCAGTGCTGGCTCCTACTGGCACTTGTCATGTTTTCTCTGCCCGGATGTCACATGCGCAGTCGCCTTTTCAGCTTTTTATCCTGCCTGCTCCTTTCTGCCTCCGCCGTCCAATCCGCCCAGGCGGTGGACCTCTCCACCCAACGCCAGTATTACGATGAAGCCAAGCGCGCCCTGGCCAAGGGCGACACCGGCCCGTATTTCCGCTACAGCCAGGCCCTCGCCGACTACCCGCTGGAACCTTATCTGGCGTACGACGAACTGACCGCACGGCTGAAAAGCGCGAGCAACGAGGAAATCGAGAAATTCCTCGCCGAGCACGGCGACCTGCCGCAAGCCAACTGGATGAAATTGCGCTGGTTGCGCTGGCTGGCCGATCGCGGCGACTGGTCGACCTTCGTCAAGTATTACGACCCCAAGATGAACTTCACCGAACTGGACTGCCTCAACGCGCAGTACCAGATCAGCCATAACCTCAAGGCCGAAGGCTATGCCAACACCGAAAAGCTGTGGCTGACCGGCAAATCCCAGCCGGCAGCGTGCGATGCGTTGTTCGGCATGTGGGCGGCACAAGGCCAACTGACCGAGCAGAAGCGCTGGGAGCGCGCCAAACTGGCCGCCCAGGCCCACAACTATGCGCTGGCCAATAGCCTGGTCAACAGCATGACCACCCTCGCCCCCCGTGGCCGCCTGCTGGTGGACGTGGCGCAAAAGCCGGAACTGCTGAACACCCCGTCACGCTTCACCCCGGCCGATGAACCGATGGCCGACGTGGTCAGTCTCGGTCTGCGGCGTCTGGCGCGCCAGGACCCGGACAGGGCGATGGCCCTGCTCGACGGCTACGCCAGTAGCATGCACTTTTCCCGCGATGAAAAAGTGGCGATCGCCCGGGAAATTGGCCTGACCCTGGCCCGCCGTTTCGACGGCCGTGCGCTTGATGTCATGACCAAATACGACCCGGAACTGCGCGACAACACCGTGTCCGAATGGCGCCTGCGCCTGCTGCTGCGCCTGGCTCGCTGGGACGACGCCTACCAACTGACCCGCCGTCTGCCACAAGACCTCGCCACCACCAACCGCTGGCGCTACTGGCAGGCCCGCAGCCTGGAACTGGCGCAACCGCAAAACCCGGAAGCGCAGACCCTGTACAAGAACCTCGCGCGCGAACGTGACTTCTACGGCTTCCTCGCCGCAGATCGCTCGCAATCGCCCTATTCACTGAACAATAAGCCGCTGGTATTGAGCCAGGCGTTGATCAACAAGGTACGCAACACACCCGGTGTGCGCCGTGCCCTGGAGTTTCACGCGCGCGGGCAGATCGTCGACGGCCGGCGCGAGTGGTACCACGTCAGTCGCCACTTCAATCGCGATGAAATGGTCGCCCAGGCCAAGCTAGCCTACGACCTGAAATGGTATTTCCCGGCCATTCGCACCATCAGCCAGGCACAGTACTGGGACGATCTGGATATCCGCTTCCCGATGGCCCACCGCAACACTTTGGTCCGCGAAGCCAAGGTCCGTGGCCTGCATTCGAGCTGGGTATTCGCCATCACTCGCCAGGAAAGCGCCTTCATGGATGACGCCCGCTCCGGCGTCGGCGCCAGCGGCCTGATGCAATTGATGCCCGGCACCGCCAAGGAAACCGCGCGCAAGTTCAGCATTCCGCTGGCCTCGCCGCAACAGGTGCTGGATCCGGACAAGAACATCCAACTCGGCGCCGCCTACCTGAGTCAGGTCCACAGCCAGTTCAACGGCAACCGCGTCCTTGCCTCCGCCGCCTACAACGCCGGCCCCGGCCGTGTACGACAGTGGTTACGCGGCGCCGATCACCTGAGTTTCGACGTCTGGGTGGAAAGCATCCCGTTCGACGAAACCCGCCAGTACGTGCAGAACGTCCTGTCCTATTCGGTGATCTACGGCCAGAAGCTCAATTCACCGCAACCGCTGGTGGATTGGCATGAGCGGTATTTTGATGATCAGTGAGGCGATTTGAGGCGCTGATGAAAATGCCCGCATTGAGAAATGCGGGCATTTTTTATTGCAAAAAAATGATAGCGACCTTACGTGCAAACCCGTTCACACCTGCAGATCGTCAAGTGCCCGCAGCGACCTTGCTACTGAGTCCGTTACTTAGTCGGCTACTTGGTCGGTCGAAAGGTGTCCGCCGGTTCAAGCCATTGTCCGCCCATCATTGAACTGCAACGCCGCCAGTCGCGCATATAGCGCATTGCTGGCAATCAGCTCCTGATGGGTGCCTACCGCCACCAACTTGCCCTGGTCCATCACCGCAATCCGGTCAGCGTTTTTCACCGTAGCCAGGCGGTGGGCGATGACCAGGGTGGTGCGGTTTTGCATCAGGCTCGGCAGTGCTTGCTGGATCAGGTGTTCGCTTTGCGCGTCGAGGGCGCTGGTGGCTTCGTCGAGCAGCAGGATCGGCGCATCCACCAGCAAGGCGCGGGCGATGGCCAGGCGTTGGCGCTGGCCGCCGGATAGGCCGAGCCCGCCGTCCCCCAGATGGGTTTGGTAGCCCTGGGGCATCTGTTCGATGAAGTCGTGGGCGTAAGCAATCCGCGCGGCCTCCTGGACTTCTTCCAGGGTCGCATCGGGTTTGCCGTAGCGGATGTTCTCTTCAATGCTGCCGAAAAACAGCGCCGGGGTTTGCGAGACCAGGGCGAAGCAGCGGCGCAAGTCCTCGGGATCGAGTTGGGTCAGTGGCACGCCGTCGAGCAGGATGCGCCCATGCAGCGGGTCGTAGAAACGCAGCAGCAGGTCATAGACCGTCGACTTGCCCGCCCCTGAAGGTCCGACCAGCGCTAGGGTTTCGCCGGCATTGATCGTCAGGCTCACGCCATCGACGGCGTAGCTTTCCGGGCGTGACGGGTAGGAAAAGCGCACCTCTTCCAGTTGCAATTCGCCACGCACCCGTTCGGGCAAGCTGACCTGGCCGCTTTGCGGCGGCTGAATGATGTTCTGCGCACGCAGCAGTTCGGCAATCCGTTCGGCGGCACCGGCCGCCCGCTGCAGTTCGCCAATCACTTCGCTCAGGGTGCCAAAGGCGCTGCCGACGATCAGGCTGTAGAACACGAACGCCGCCAACTCACCGGCACTGATCCGTCCGGCGATCACGTCCATGCCGCCGACCCAGAGCATGACACCCACCGCCCCCAGCACCAGGATGATCACCAGGGTAATCAGCCAGGCACGCTGCAGGATGCGCTTGCGCGCGGTGTCGAACGCCTGCTCCACGGTCACCGCGAAACGCCGCTCGTCCTGCGGCTGATGGTTGTAGGCCTGCACGGTTTTGATCTGGCCCAGGGTTTCCGAGACGTAACTGCCGACATCGGCAATCCGGTCCTGGCTCAGGCGCGACAGGCTGCGCACCCGCCGGCCGAAAATCAGGATCGGGGCCAGCACCAGCGGCAAGGCCACCACCACGATGCTGGTCAATTTGGGGTTGGTGATAAACAGCAGCACGATGCCACCAAGGACCATCAGCGCATTACGCAAAAACAGCGAAAGGGAGGAACCGATCACCGACTGCAACAGCGTGGTATCGGCGGTCAGCCGCGACTGGATCTCGGAACTGCGGTTGTCCTCATAAAAACCCGGATGCAGGTAAATCAGATGGTTGAACACTTGCCGGCGAATGTCCGCCACGCAGCGTTCGCCAATCCACGACACCAGGTAGAACCGGGCAAACGTACCGATCGCCAACCCCACCACGAGCAGCAGGAACAGGCCGATGCTTTCATTGAGCAGATGCGGAGACTGGGTCATGAAGCCCTGGTCGACCAGCAGGCGAATGCCCTGCCCCATCGACAGGGTGATGCCGGCGGTGACGATCAGTGCAAGCAACGCCCCCAGCGCCTGCCAACGATAAGGGGCAATAAAATCCATAGATAAGCGAATGGCACGGCGGTGACGGGCAGACAGCATCAGAATCATCCGAATCGGTAAGTCGTGGAAATGAGCGTACACCGACAAGTGGCCGGGAACCCGGTGAATCGCAATCAGTCGGATTGAATATGTCCGCCAATACTAGAAGCTAGATGCTATCGGTCTAAAGTTCGGCTGGAAGTTACCGGATATTTCTGTTGGACTGAGATACCGCCTACCCACGTGAGCGATTTGTCACAGTGTGGTCATTTGGTGGATTTAGAGTAAGCGCACAACCTGATGAGGAGACAGGCCATGTCCTTGCAACACCGCAGCGATGACAAGATTCAAGTGATCCGCACGCAGCCGCAGCAGTCTCTGGGGTGCGCCATTATCGACGCTCAAGGGCGCGAGGTACCGATCACTGAAGACATGATCCAGGACGCATGCCGCGAACTGGACCAGCGATTGGTCAAGCCTGCCGAACAAAAGTGACTCAAGCCTGAAGTCTTCAAACCCGGCCCCATTTGCGCCGGGTTTTTTATGCCCGCAGCTTTATACCAACTGCGCGCCAAGCGCCTGGACGATCTGGCGTAACTGCGCTGAATCTCCGTCAATCCGCACGCTCAGGCCGTCGATCTCGCGGCGCTCCGGATAATGCTTGCGCAGCAGATCAAAGGCGCTGCGTTGCTCCGCACCGGCGACCACCAGACTGCGGCGGAAGTCGGCATCGTCACGGCGCGGGTCGTAAACGCCACGGCACAGCATGGCCAGGGCCCAGGCCGGATCGCTGCTGGCACTCAGGCCAACCTGCGCCAGCCAGGGAGCGGGCAGCAACTGATCAAGAGACACCGTCGGCGGCTGGCCGAGGAACTGGCAGAACGCCTGATAAATCTGCGCCGTGCCGCGCTGCTTGCCGTCCAGGCTATAGCCGGCAATGTGCGGGGTAGCAATCACGCACAACTCAGCCAGGGCGATGTCGACACTCGGCTCGCCTTCCCAGACATCCAGCACCGCTTGCAGGTCCTCGCGTTCCAGCATCACTTCGCGCAGGGCGCTGTTGTCCACCACCGGGCCACGACTGGCATTGATCAACCAGGCGCCGGGTTTGAGCTGCTGCAAGCGCTGACGGTCGAACAGGTGCCAGGTCGGATGTTCGCCGGCCTGGGTCAGGGGGGTGTGCAGGCTGATGACGTCGCATTGCGCGATGATCTGTTCCAGCGCCACGTAGTCGCCGCCAGCCGCTTCGCGCGGCGGGTCGCAGACCAACACATTCCAGCCCAGCCCCTTGAGCACCTTGACCAACCGACCGCCAACCTCACCGGCACCGACCACGCCGTAAGTGCGTTCGTTCAGCGCCACACCTTCGATCTCAGCCAGAGTCAGCAAACTGCCCAACACATAGTCGACCACGCCCCGAGCGTTGCAACCGGGAGCGCTGGACCAGGTGATCCCGGCCTGTTGAAAATAATCGAGATCCAGATGATCAGTGCCGATAGTGCAAGTGCCGACGAAGCGGACCTTGCTGCCCTCCAGCAGCTCACGGCTGACATGAGTCACCGAGCGCACCAGCAGTACGTCTGCCTGCTCGACCGTGGCGCGGTCGATGGCCCGGCCCGGCACCCGGCGAATTTCGCCGAAACCTTCGAAGAAGGCGTCGAGCAACGGAATATTTTCGTCAGCAACAATCAGCATGGCAGGCTCCTTTGGCGGACCGGCAGTGTAGCGCAGCGCCCTGGAGACGGCTTTACAAATCCCTAACAGAGGAGTTTTCCTGACTGCCGCGTCAAGGCGTAGAATGCGCCGCCTTGCGCATCAAAACCTTTTGGACGCTTCGCCTGTGAATTCCGTGACCAACACCCCCGACACCCTGCCCCGCACCACGCCGGTTCGCCTGGAACTCAAGGGCTTGCTCGCCCTGGCCGTGCCGATCATGATCGCGCAGCTCGCGACCACCGCGATGGGCTTCGTCGATGCGGTCATGGCCGGCCGGGTCAGCCCGCGGGACCTGGCAGCAGTGGCGCTGGGCAACTCGATTTGGATTCCGGTCTACCTGCTGATGACCGGCGTGCTGCTGGCCACTACTCCAAAGGTCGCCCAACGTTTCGGCGCGCAACAGCATGACGAGATTGCCCCGCTGGTGCGCCAGGCGCTGTGGTTGGCGCTGTTTGTCGGCCTGCTCGGCAGCGCCCTGCTGCTCAGCGCCGAGCCGATCCTGCACTGGATGAAAGTCGATCCGCTGTTGATCGAACCGAGCATGGGCTACCTGCAGGGCATCGCCTTCGGCTTCCCCGGTATCGCCTTCTATTATGTGCTGCGCTGCTACAGCGACGGCATGGGCCGCACTCGCCCGAGCATGATCATTGGCGTCTGTGGCTTGCTGCTGAACATCCCGCTGAACTATGCGCTGATCTACGGTCACTTCGGCCTGCCGGCCCTGGGCGGCGTCGGCTGTGGCTGGGCCAGCGGAATTGTCATGTGGTTCATGGCCCTGAGCATGGCCGGCTGGACTCGCTGGGCGCCGTTCTATGCCCGAACGCGAATTCTGGTGCGCTTCGACCGTCCGCAATGGGCGCCCATCAAGCGTCTGGTCAGCATTGGCTTGCCGATCGGTATCGCGGTGTTCGCCGAGTCGAGCATCTTCGCGGTGATTGCGCTGCTGATCGGTAGCCTCGGTTCAACCGTAGTCGCCGGGCACCAGATTGCGCTGAACATCAGCTCGCTGCTGTTCATGATTCCGTATTCGCTGGGAATGGCAGTAACGGTGCGGGTCGGTCAGGCGCTGGGCGCCGGCAATCCTTATCAGGCACGCTTTGCGGCGAAGGTCGGACTGGGCGCGGCGCTGGTGTTTGCGGCCTTCTCGGCAACCTTGATCCTGGTACTGCGCGAACCCATTGCTTCGATTTACACCCCGGACCAGACGGTAATCCAGATTGCTTCGATGCTGATCGTATATGCCGCGCTGTACCAGTTCTCCGACGCGATCCAGGTAATCTGCGCCGGCGCCCTGCGCGGTTACCAGGACACCCGGGTGACGATGATCCTGACCCTGTTCGCCTACTGGGGCATCGGCTTGCCGGTGGGTTATGTGTTGGGACTGACCGACTGGTTCGGCCCGGCCAGCGGCCCGAGCGGGCTGTGGGAAGGCCTGATCGCCGGCCTCAGCTGCGCGGCGCTGATGCTGTCGATCAGGCTGGTGCGCAGTGCGCGCAAGCGGATTCGGCTGGTGCAGTAAGAGCCTTCCTACAGGTTTTGTCTCGATCACCCATGGTGTGAGCGCAAAACCCTGTAGGAGCCAGCCTGCTGGCGATAGCGATGTCTCAGCCAGCAACGATGTTGAATGTGCCGACCTCATCGCGAGCAGCGGAACGCCGCCCGGCTGCTCCTACAGGGGTTATGTTGTCAGGTCTTCTTGCGAATCCAGTACAGATAGGTGCCCGCCTCTTCATGCTGGCCTACCAATTCATGGTCGAGGAACACGCAGAACTTGGGAATATCGCGGCGGGTCGAGGGGTCGGTGGCGATGACTTTGAGCAGGCCACCGGGGACCAGGTCGCGGATGTGCTGGTGCAGCATCATCACCGGCTCCGGGCAATTCAGGCCTGTGGCGTCAAGGGTGCCGTCGACCGGCGTGTTGATCATTTCACTCATGATGGACTCCTGAAACTGACCGGCATTGTCGCGCAATGCCGGGGATAACGTCATCTGGGGTGCCGGCTCAGCGTTTCTTGGGCTTGCTCACGTCGTGCCGACGAAGGTGGCAGGTCACTTCCTCACGGTCGTGGTACAGCTGTTTGCAGCCGATATCGACCTTGATCCCGCGGGCCTTGAAGCCTTCCTCGATACGTTCGAGCAAGCGCTTGACCTCGGCATACCGCTGCTTCATCGGCAACTTCAAGTTGACCACCGCCTCACGGCAATGCCCTTCGCCGATCCACTCTTCGAGCATCGCGGCGTTACGCGCCGGCTTCTCGACGATGTCGCAGACCATCCAGTCCACCGGCTGCTTGGGCTTGAAGGTAAAACCATCAGCCATGAGGTGCTGCACCAGACCTGTGTCCATCAGGCTTTCGGCCATCGGACCGTTGTCGATGGCGGTGACCAGCATGCCGCGATTGACCAGTTGCCAGGTCCAGCCGCCCGGCGCGGCGCCCAGGTCTACGCCGGTCATGTCGCTGTGCAGGCGCTCGTCCCATTGCTCACGGGGTATGAAGTGGTGCCAGGCCTCTTCCAGCTTGAGGGTCGAACGGCTCGGCGCCTCACGAGGAAATTTCAGGCGCGGAATGCCCATTGGCCACATCGCCGAGTTGTTGGCTTCAGCCAGGCCGAGGAACACTTCGCGACCGCTCTTGAAGGTCAGCAGCAGGCGCGGCTTGTGTGCGTCCTCCACCAACTTCCCAGCGGCCATCAGCGCCTTGCGCAGGTGCACTTCGAATTTTTTGCAGAAATTCGACAGCTCTTTGCCGTCATTGGTATCGACCATCTCCAGCCACAGACTGCCACACACCGGGAAGTCGGCCATGTGGGCGAGGATCACACTGATGCGGTCGGTTTCCGGCAAGTCGATGAAGGTGCCGCGCGCCCATTGCCGCGGGAAGATCAACTGCGAGAAGCGCTGGCCACGCATCAGGCGCTCGGCACCGTCGGCTTCAGTGCAGACAAATTCGGCACAGGCGGTGCTTGGCTTGGCCTTGGCGTAACCGGACACATTCAGGTGTGCAGCGAGATCGGCGATTTCCGAGCAGACTTCACCTTCGAAACCTGGACGGCAATGCATAAAGAGCGTGTTCATTAAATCTCCTGGGCAATTGTGCGCAAACTTGCCCTGTAGCAAAGCCTGTCACGAAAACCGGCGCATGATAGCTGACTTCGGAACCTTGGACTTGCCCATAGAGTCCAGTTATTAGCCAGCTACTTAAAACAGCGCTAGCTTTAGTGCTCTGCCCGTCCCGTCAGTCCGTAGCCGTGCGGACTCAAAGGAGTGAATTCAATGCCGTCCCTCGATAGCCTGAAAACCCTTAAGACCCTGCAAGTCGACGACCGGACCTACCATTACTTCAGCTTGCCGGAAGCCGCCAAATCCCTGGGCAACCTCGACTCGTTGCCGATGTCCCTGAAAGTCCTGCTGGAAAACCTGCTGCGCTGGGAGGACGGCAAGACCGTCACCGGCACCGACCTCAAGGCACTCGCCGCCTGGCTCAAGGAGCGACGCAGCGACCGGGAGATCCAATATCGCCCCGCGCGCGTGCTGATGCAGGACTTTACCGGGGTACCGGCGGTGGTCGACCTGGCGGCCATGCGCGCCGCCATGGCCAAGGCCGGTGGCGACCCGCAGCGAATCAATCCGCTGTCGCCGGTGGACCTGGTGATCGACCACTCGGTGATGGTCGATGCCTTCGCCAGCAGCGGCGCGTTCGAGCATAACGTCGACATCGAAATGCAGCGTAACGGGGAGCGTTATGCGTTCCTGCGCTGGGGCCAGAGCGCGTTCGATAATTTCAGCGTGGTGCCGCCCGGCACCGGCATCTGCCACCAGGTCAACCTTGAGTACCTCGGCCGCACGGTCTGGACCAAGGAAGAAGACGGTCGCACCTACGCCTTTCCCGACACCCTGGTGGGCACCGATTCGCACACCACCATGATCAATGGCCTCGGTGTGCTTGGCTGGGGCGTCGGCGGAATCGAGGCGGAAGCGGCGATGCTCGGGCAACCGGTGTCGATGCTGATTCCGGAAGTGATCGGCTTCAAGCTCAGCGGCAAGCTCAAGGAGGGCATCACCGCCACCGACCTGGTGCTGACGGTCACCCAAATGTTGCGCAAGAAAGGCGTGGTGGGAAAATTCGTCGAGTTCTATGGTGACGGCCTTGGCGAACTGCCATTGGCCGACCGCGCGACCCTCGCCAATATGGCGCCGGAGTACGGCGCCACCTGCGGTTTCTTCCCGGTGGATGAAGTCACTCTGGACTACCTGCGCCTGTCCGGGCGGCCCGACGCCTTGGTCAAGCTGGTCGAGGCCTACAGCAAGGCCCAGGGCCTGTGGCGCCTGCCCGGCCAGGAGCCGCAGTTCAGCGACAGCCTGGCGCTGGACATGGGCAGTGTAGAAGCCAGCCTTGCCGGCCCGAAGCGCCCGCAGGACCGGGTATCGCTACCCAACGTCGCCCAGGCCTTCAGCGACTTCCTCGGTCTGGCGGTCAAACCCACCAGCAAGGAAGAGGGTCGCCTTGAAAGTGAGGGCGGCGGCGGTGTCGCGGTGGGCAACGCCGATCTGGTCGGCGAGGCGGACTATCAACATGAAGGCCACACCTACCGCCTGAAAAACGGCGCAGTGGTGATTGCCGCGATCACTTCCTGCACCAACACCTCCAACCCGAGCGTGATGATGGCCGCCGGGTTGCTGGCGAAGAAGGCCGTGGAAAAGGGCCTGACCCGCAAACCCTGGGTCAAGAGTTCCCTGGCCCCCGGCTCCAAGGTGGTCACCGACTATTACAATGCCGCCGGCCTGACGCCTTACCTCGATCAGCTCGGCTTTGCCTTGGTGGGTTATGGCTGCACCACGTGCATCGGCAACTCCGGGCCGTTGCCGGAACCGATTGAGAAAGCCATCCAGGGCTCCGACCTCACCGTCGCCTCGGTGCTGTCGGGCAATCGAAACTTCGAAGGCCGGGTCCACCCGCTGGTGAAAACCAACTGGCTGGCCTCGCCACCGTTGGTAGTGGCCTATGCCCTGGCCGGCACTGTACGGATCGATATCGCCAGCGAACCATTGGGCGACGATAGGGACGGCAATCCGGTGTACCTGCGGGATATCTGGCCGACCAGCCAGGAGATCGCGGCGGCGGTCAGCCAGGTCTCCACCGCCATGTTTCACAAGGAGTATGCCGAGGTGTTTGCCGGCGATGCGCAATGGCAAGCGATTGAAGTGCCACAAGCGGCGACCTACGTCTGGCAGGATTCTTCCACCTACATCCAGCACCCACCGTTTTTCGACGGTATTGGTGGCCCTCCGCCGGTGATCGAGGACGTCAACGGCACGCGCATCCTGGCCCTGCTCGGCGACTCGGTGACCACCGACCACATCTCCCCTGCCGGCAACATCAAGGCCGACAGCCCGGCCGGGCGCTACCTGCGTGAGCAAGGCGTGGAACCACGGGATTTCAACTCCTACGGCTCACGGCGCGGCAACCATGAAGTGATGATGCGCGGCACCTTTGCCAACATCCGGATCCGCAATGAAATGCTTGGCGGCGAGGAAGGGGGCAACACCCTGTACATCCCCAGCGGCGAAAAACTGGCGATCTACGACGCGGCCATGCGCTATCAGGCCAGCGGCACGCCACTGGTGGTCATTGCCGGCCAGGAATACGGCACCGGCTCAAGCCGTGACTGGGCGGCCAAGGGTACCAACCTGCTGGGAATCAAGGCGGTGATCGCCGAGAGCTTCGAGCGGATACACCGCTCCAATCTGGTGGGCATGGGCGTCTTGCCGCTGCAGTTCAAGCTTGATCAGAACCGCAAGAGCCTGAAGCTCACCGGCAAGGAAACCTTGAGCATTCAAGGGCTGAGCGGGGTCGAATTGGCGCCGCGGATGAATTTGCCGCTGATCATTACCCGGGAGGACGGCAGCAGCGAGCGGATTGAGGTGTTGTGCCGCATCGATACCCTGAATGAGGTGGAGTACTTCAAGGCAGGGGGGATTTTGCATTATGTATTGCGGCAGTTGATTGCGGGATGACAGCCATTGTGAGACTGCAATGCTGTTCAAATGGTTAACCCGGTCCATTGTGGGAGCGAGCAGGCTCGCTCCCACAGGGGCAGATCATTCGGCTTCAAAGAACATGACGCACCAGTCATTTTGCGACGCATCACCCATTGTTGAAAAATAATTTCAATATTTCGCCAGGCTGGCCGACACCCTGTCAAAGCCTTGCGGATTGAAACAGCCATGCGTAATAACCAGCCCATCACACAGCGCGAACGGACCTTCCCGGCTCAGCAACGGTTGATCTCCACCACCGATGCCAAGGGTGTGATCAACTACTGCAACGATGCATTCGTCGAGATCAGTGGTTTTTCCCGTGAAGAACTGATCCGTGCGCCGCACAACCTGGTTCGTCACCCTGACGTGCCATCGGCGGTGTTCGCGCACATGTGGGGCACATTGAAACAAGGCCTGCCATGGATGGGCATTGTCAAGAATCGCTGCAAGAACGGTGACCACTATTGGGTCAACGCCTACGTGACGCCGGTGTTCGACGGCAACCAGGTCGTCGGCTATGAGTCGGTGCGGGTCAAGCCGACCGCGGAACAGATCCGGCGCGCCGAAACCCTGTACCAGCGCCTCAACCAGGGGAAGTCCGCTGTTCCCCAGCGCGACAAGTGGTTGCCGGTGCTGCAGGATTGGCTGCCGTTCATTCTGGTCAGCCAGTTGAGTTTTATGATCGGCGCCACCCTCAACTCGCAATGGGGCTTTGCCTTGGCCGCCGGCCTCTCCGTGCCGCTGGGCCTGCTCGGCTTGAGTTGGCAGCAGCGTGGCCTCAAGCGATTGCTGCGCCTGGCCGAGCAAACCACCTCTGACCCACTGATCGCGCAGATGTACACCGACAGCCGCGGCGCGCAGGCGCGTCTGGAGATGTCGATCCTCAGTCAGGAAGCACGCCTGAAAACCTGCCTGACCCGCCTGCAGGACACCGCCGAGCACTTGACCGGACAGGCGCGTCAGTCCGATCAACTGGCCCACGACAGCTCCATTGGCCTTGAGCGTCAGCGCCTCGAGACCGAGCAAGTGGCGACAGCAGTCAACCAGATGGCCGCTACCACCCAGGAAGTCGCCAGCCATGTGCAGCGCACCGCCGACGCTACGCAGGAAGCCAATCGCCTGACCGGACGTGGCCGTGACATCGCCGGGGAAACCCGCGAAGCGATCCAGCGCCTGTCGGTAGTGGTCGGCGAAACCGGCCTGACCGTCACCCAACTGGCCAAGGACAGCGACGAGATCGGCGGTGTTGTCGATGTGATCAAGGGCATTGCCGACCAGACCAACCTGCTGGCCCTCAACGCCGCCATCGAAGCCGCCCGCGCCGGCGAAATGGGCCGGGGCTTTGCCGTAGTCGCCGACGAAGTACGGCAACTGGCGCAACGCACCAGCGAATCCACCGGGCAGATCCACAGCCTGATCGCCAAGCTCCAGCAAACCGCCAGCACCGCCGTACAAACCATGGAAGCCGGGCATCGCCAGGCGGAAGAAGGGGTGGCCCGGGTACTGGAAGCCGATCAGGCGCTGGTGGGGATCAGCGAGGCGGTGGCCAACATCACAGACATGACCACCCAGATCGCCGCCGCCACCGAAGAGCAAAGCGCGGTGGCCGAGGAAATCAGTCGCAACATCAGCAACATTTCCGAGCTGGCCGACCAGACCTCGGAACAGGCGCAGAACTCGGCGCTGTTGAGTGAAGAGCTGACCAAGACCGCGAATACCCAGTATTCGTTGGTGGAGCGGTTTAACCGCTGATCGCCCTGGCAACCCCAAAAAAACCGGATGGCGAGAGCTTCCGGTTTTTTTATTGCCTGGCTGAAAGGTGTGCTCTCGCAGGCCTTATCGCCGGCAAAGGTCTCACTGAAGAAACGCCGCCACCCGCCCCGCCGCCGTCGCCAGATGCTGCTCATGGGTAAAGCCTGAAGCTTTCAACGGCTTCAGGTCATGGTCGCCGGACACCAGCCACAACACCTCAATACTCGGTGACAAGGTATAGCCCGCCACCGCCGCACGATCCCCCAGCGCATCGCGCTCGCCTTGCACGATTAGGGTCGGAGCCTTCAATCCGGGCAAATGCTCGACGCGAGGCTTCTCCGGTTTCCCCACTGCATAAAACGGATAACCCAGACACACCAGCGCATCCGCCCCCAACTCATCCGCTACCATACTGGCCATACGCCCGCCCATTGACTTGCCGCCGATGGCCAGCGGCCCAGCGACATGGCGTCGCACCACCCCATAGACTTCCCGCCAGTGCTCGAGCAGCTTTGGTGTGGTGTTCGGCGGACGCTTGCCGCCGTCCAGGCGTCGCTGCGCCATGTAAGGAAACTCGAAGCGCAGCACGTTGATCCCAAGCGCAGCGAGGCGTGCAGCGAAATTCGTCATGAATCCGCTGTCCATCGGTGCGCCGGAACCGTGGGCCAAAATCAGGGTTGGCGTTTGCTTCGAAACCTTGCCAGCCGCCGCATCCCACAGCCAGCCATTGTCCCGCACACACTGCGCCCATTGATCCCCGTCAATACTGGCGTTGTGCTCATTGTCCATGCTTGCCTCGCTTTTAATCTGCCTATAACTCCAGGCGAAGGGAGAGTCGCTGCCTTGCAGTCGCTCGCTTCGGCTGAACCGTGGATGGGGAACCATGAACACTTCTACAAGTACCGCCTATAACTACAAGGTGGTCCGCCAATTCGCCATTATGACGGTGGTCTGGGGCATCGTCGGCATGGGCCTCGGGGTTTTTCTCGCGGCGCAATTGGTCTGGCCCGAACTGAACTTCAACTTGCCGTGGACCAGCTTCGGTCGCCTACGCCCGCTGCACACCAACGCGGTGATCTTCGCCTTTGGTGGCTGCGCGCTGTTCGCCGCCTCGTTCTACTCGGTACAACGGACCTGCCAAACCCAACTGTTTGCGCCGAAAATCGCCGCGTTCACGTTCTGGGGCTGGCAACTGGTGATTCTGCTGGCAGCCATCACCCTGCCACTGGGCTACACCAGTTCCAAGGAGTACGCCGAACTGGAGTGGCCGATCGATATCCTGATCACCATCGTCTGGGTCGCCTACGCCATCGTATTCTTCGGCACGCTGATGAAGCGCAAGACCAAGCACATCTACGTCGGCAACTGGTTCTTCGGCGCCTTCATCATCACCGTCGCCATCCTGCACATCGTCAACAACATGGAACTGCCGGTCAGCCTGACCAAGTCCTACTCGGTGTATGCCGGTGCGACCGATGCCATGGTGCAGTGGTGGTACGGACATAACGCGGTAGGCTTTTTCCTAACCGCTGGCTTCCTCGGGATGATGTACTACTTCGTGCCGAAACAGGCCGAACGTCCGGTGTACTCGTATCGCCTGTCGATCGTGCACTTCTGGGCGCTGATCACCCTGTACATCTGGGCCGGCCCGCACCACCTGCACTACACCGCGCTGCCAGACTGGGCGCAGTCGCTGGGCATGGTGATGTCGCTGATCCTCCTGGCTCCGAGCTGGGGCGGCATGATCAACGGCATGATGACCCTCTCGGGTGCCTGGCATAAGCTGCGCAGCGACCCGATCCTGCGTTTCCTCGTGGTATCCCTGGCGTTCTACGGCATGTCGACCTTCGAAGGTCCGATGATGGCGATCAAGACCGTCAACGCCCTCTCCCACTATACCGACTGGACCATCGGCCACGTTCACGCCGGCGCGCTCGGCTGGGTGGCAATGATCTCGATTGGTGCGCTGTACCACATGATCCCGAAAATCTTCGGGCGTGCGCAGATGCACAGCATCGGCCTGATCAATGCGCACTTCTGGCTGGCCACTATCGGCACCGTGCTCTACATCGCCTCGATGTGGGTCAACGGCATCGCCCAGGGCCTGATGTGGCGTGCAGTCAACGAAGACGGGACCCTGACCTACTCCTTCGTCGAAACCCTGGTGGCCAGCCACCCAGGCTTCGTCGTGCGTCTGGTCGGCGGCGCGATCTTCTTCAGCGGCATGTTGCTGATGGCCTACAACACCTGGCGCACCGTGCGTGAAGCCCAACCTGCCGAAGTCGCCGCCGCGGCGCAGATGGCCTGAGGAGTCCGCCATGAAACACGAAACGATTGAGAAAAACGTCGGCCTGCTCCTGCTGCTGATGGTGTTTGCGGTGAGCATCGGCGGTCTGACCCAGATCGTCCCGCTGTTCTTCCAGGACGTCACCAACAAGCCGGTCGAAGGCATGAAGCCTTACACCGCGCTGCAACTCGAAGGCCGCGACATTTACATCCGCGAAGGCTGCGTTGGCTGTCACTCGCAGATGATCCGGCCGTTCCGCGCCGAGACCGAGCGTTATGGCCACTACTCGGTGGCCGGTGAAAGCGTCTGGGACCATCCGTTCCTCTGGGGCTCCAAGCGTACCGGTCCGGACCTGGCCCGCGTCGGCGCCCGCTACTCCGATGACTGGCACCGCGCGCACCTGTACAACCCGCGCAACGTGGTGCCCGAGTCGAAGATGCCCGCCTACCCGTGGCTGGTGGCCAATCAGCTCGACAGCAGTCACACCGAGACCAAGATCAAGGCCATGCGCACCCTCGGCGTGCCGTACACCGACGAAGACATCGCCGGCGCCACCGAGTCGCTCAAGGGCAAGTCGGAGATGGACGCGCTGGTCGCCTACCTGCAAGTGCTCGGCACTGCGATCAAGAGCAAGAGGTGAGCCATGGTGATTGATTTGAGCACTGGAATGATTCGCGGCCTGGGTACGCTCGTGGTGTTCGTGGCCTTTATCGGCCTGACGCTGTGGGTGTTTAACAGCAAGCGCACCCCGGAATTTGCCGAAGCGCGCCTGTTGCCGTTTGCCGATGAGCCGCAACCCGACAGCACCCAAGAAACTGGCACAAGGAGCACCCGGCCATGACCACCTTCTGGAGTACGTGGATCTGCGTACTGACCATTGGCAGCCTGATCGGCCTGACCTGGCTGCTGGTCGGCACCCGCAAGGGCGAGACCAAGGGCAGTGTCGACCAGACCATGGGCCATGCCTTCGATGGCATCGAGGAATACGACAACCCACTGCCGCAATGGTGGTTCCTGCTGTTCGCCGGCACCCTGGTGTTCGCCGTCGGCTACCTCATCCTGTATCCGGGCCTGGGTAACTGGAAAGGCATCCTGCCGGGTTATCAGGACGGCTGGACCCAGACCAAGGAATGGGACAAGGAAATGGCCAAGGCTGACGCAAAGTTCGGGCCGATCTTCGCCAAATTTGCAGCGATGCCGGTGGAAGAAGTGGCCAAGGACCCGCAAGCGTTGAAAATGGGTGGACGCCTGTTCGCCTCCAACTGCTCGGTGTGCCACGGCTCGGACGCCAAGGGCGCCTTCGGCTTCCCCAACCTGGCCGACAGCACCTGGCGCTGGGGCGGCAGCGCCGAGGCGATCAAGACCACGATCATGGGTGGACGCATCGCGGCGATGCCGGCCTGGGGCGACATGCTCGGCGAAGCCGGCGTGAAGAACGTGGCAGCCTATGTGCGCCACGAACTGGCGGGCCTGCCGTTGCCTCAGGACAGCGGTGCCGACCTGGAAGCCGGACAGCAGGCGTTCAGCACCACCTGCGTAGCGTGCCATGGCGCCAACGGTCAGGGCATGGAAGCGATGGGCGCTCCGAACCTGACCCAACCGGCCGCTTTCATCTACGGCACCAGCTTGGCGCAACTGCAGCAGACCATTCGCCATGGTCGCCAGGGCCATATGCCGGCGCAGAACGAACTGCTCGGTAATGACAAAGTGCAGTTGCTGGCGGCCTACGTCTACAGCCTCTCCCATGGCACCGGCGGACAACCCCTGCAAGCAGAAGCCAAAGGCGAATAACTCTCATCCGCATCACTGCCGCATCTTCCGATGCGGCAGTTCCCGCCTCCTTTGCGACCCATTGTCGCACCCCCAAAAAGCGCTGCCTTTCGGTTCCGCAGATTCGCGTCTAAGCTTGCTGCGAAGCGGACTGGCAACGGCCGGTCGCAGGTCAACCGTACAGGATGGTTTCGACGAATCTGTTCGATGACAGGCCGCAAACGCCGGTAGATACCGGCTGTCGACCAAGTTGCCGTCTGTCACCTGAACGCCTCGTTTAAACACACCCCGTTACAACTGACTCGACCCCCTCGCCTTTTTCGTCCGCCGGGACATTTTGCCCCCGGGTAAATTTGACCCTACGCGGCGCATGGAAAGGCCGCAGAATCAGCTTTTGAAAGCATTGACCCAGGTCATGGCGCGTTGCAATGACCCCCCGCTTTCTCCATACTTGCGGCCGATTTTTATCCCTAATAAAACACCCAAACCGTGGAACCTTAGAATGAGCACAGCAATCAGTCCGACTGCTTATAACTATAAGGTAGTCCGCCAGTTCGCCATCATGACGGTGGTCTGGGGGATCCTTGGCATGGGGCTCGGTGTATTCATCGCCTCGCAACTGGTCTGGCCGGAGTTGAACTTCGGTCTGCCATGGACGAGCTTTGGACGCCTGCGCCCACTGCACACCAACCTGGTGATTTTCGCCTTCGGTGGTTGTGCGTTGTTTGCCACTTCCTATTATGTCGTGCAGCGAACCTGCCAAACGCGACTGATTTCCGACAGCCTCGCCGCCTTCACCTTCTGGGGATGGCAAGCGGTGATCGTCGGCGCGATCATTACCTTGCCGCTGGGTTACACCACCACCAAGGAATACGCGGAACTGGAATGGCCCCTGGCTATTCTGCTGGCCATCGTCTGGGTAACCTACGGTCTGGTGTTCTTCGGCACCATCACCAAGCGCAAGACCAAGCACATCTATGTGGGCAACTGGTTCTACGGTGCGTTCATCGTCGTGACGGCGATGCTGCACATCGTCAACCACGCCTCGCTGCCGGTCAGTTTCTTCAAGTCCTACTCGGCCTATTCCGGTGCGACTGACGCGATGATCCAATGGTGGTACGGCCACAACGCCGTAGGTTTCTTCCTGACCACCGGCTTCCTGGGGATGATGTACTACTTCGTGCCGAAACAGGCCGAACGTCCGATCTACTCCTATCGCCTCTCCATCGTGCACTTCTGGGCACTGATCACCCTGTACATCTGGGCCGGTCCGCACCACCTGCACTACACCGCACTGCCGGACTGGGCTCAATCCCTGGGCATGGCAATGTCGATCATCCTGCTGGCACCAAGTTGGGGCGGCATGATCAACGGCATGATGACCCTGTCGGGCGCCTGGCATAAGCTGCGTACCGACCCGATTCTGCGCTTCCTGGTCGTCTCGCTGGCGTTCTACGGCATGTCGACCTTCGAAGGCCCGATGATGGCCATCAAGACCGTCAACTCGCTGTCTCACTACACTGACTGGACCATCGGCCACGTACACGCCGGTGCCTTGGGCTGGGTAGCGATGATCTCGATCGGTGCCATCTACCACATGATCCCGAAACTGTTCGGTCGTGCGCAGATGCACAGCACCGCACTGATCAACACCCACTTCTGGCTCGCGACCATCGGTACCGTGCTCTACATCGCTTCGATGTGGGTCAACGGCATCACCCAGGGCCTGATGTGGCGTGCAATCAACGACGACGGCACCCTGACCTACTCGTTCGTTGAAGCGCTGCAAGCCAGCCACCCGGGCTTTATCGTTCGCGCCCTGGGCGGTGCATTCTTCGCTAGCGGCATGCTGTTCATGGCCTACAACGTATTCCGTACCGTACGTGCCTCGGACCCAGCCGAAGCTGAAGCCGCTACCAAGATCGCTGTAGTTGGAGCTCACTGATGAAGCATGAAGCAGTCGAGAAGAATATTGGCCTGCTGGCCTTCTTCATGGTCATCGCCGTCAGCGTTGGCGGCCTGACCCAAATCGTTCCGCTGTTTTTCCAGGACGTCACCAACAAGCCGGTCGAAGGCATGAAGCCGCGCACCGCCCTTGAACTGGAAGGCCGCGACGTTTATATCGCCAACGGCTGTGTCGGCTGCCACTCGCAGATGATCCGTCCGTTCCGTGCTGAAACCGAACGTTACGGCCACTACTCGGTTGCCGGTGAAAGCGTCTGGGACCACCCGTTCCTGTGGGGCTCCAAGCGTACCGGTCCGGACCTGGCCCGTGTCGGCGGTCGTTACTCCGATGACTGGCAGCGTGCGCACTTGTACAACCCGCGCAACGTAGTGCCCGAGTCGAAAATGCCGGCCTACCCGTTCCTCGTGGAAAACAAGCTCGACGGCAAGGACACCGCCAAGAAAATGGAAGTCCTGCGCACGCTCGGCGTCCCTTACACCGACGAAGACATCGCCGGTGCCAAGGATGCCGTGAAGGGCAAGACCGAAATGGACGCGCTGGTGGCCTATCTGCAAGGCCTGGGCACCATCATCAAAAGCAAACGGTGATCTAAATGGATATCGGGATGATTCGTGGCCTGGGCACCGTTGTCGTGATGGTTGCCTTTATCGGCCTGGCCCTGTGGGTGTTCAGCCCCAAGCGCAAGTCCGAGTTTGAAGACGCGACCTTGCTGCCTTTCGCGGATGATCCCGAAGCCATCAAGCACGTCGAGCAAGCTTCTAGGAGTAACAAAGAATGACTACGTTCTGGAGTCTGTACGTCACAGTCCTCAGTCTGGGTACCATCTTCGCCCTGACCTGGCTGCTGCTGTCGACCCGCAAGGGCCAGCGCGCCGAGCAGACGGATGAAACCGTTGGCCACTCGTTCGACGGGATCGAGGAATACGACAACCCGTTGCCGAAATGGTGGTTCATGCTGTTCGTCGGCACCATCATCTTCGCCTTGGGTTACCTGGCGCTGTACCCGGGCCTGGGTAACTGGAAAGGCCTGCTGCCAGGCTACACCTACCTGGACAACGAGAAGCAGACCCCCTTCGCCAACGGCCAGTCCGGCTGGACCGGTGTTCACGAGTGGGAAAAGGAAATGGCCAAGTCGGATGCCAAGTTCGGGCCGATCTTCGCCAAATTCGCGGCCATGCCGATTGAAGAAGTGGCCAAGGACCCACAAGCCCTGAAGATGGGAGGCCGCCTGTTCGCCTCCAACTGCTCGGTTTGCCACGGTTCCGACGCCAAGGGCGCCTACGGCTTCCCGAACCTGACCGACGCCGACTGGCGCTGGGGCGGTTCGCCGGAAGAAATCAAGACCACCATCATGGGCGGTCGCCACGCCGTCATGCCGGCCTGGGCTGAAGTGATCGGCGAGCAAGGCGTCAGCGATGTGGCTGCATTTGTCCTGACCAACCTCGATGGTCGCAAGCTGCCGGAAGGCACCAAGGCCGATCCGGTTGCCGGGCAGAAACTGTTCGCCACCAACTGCGCGGTTTGCCATGGTCCTGAAGGTAAAGGCACACCCGCCATGGGCGCGCCAAACCTGACGCACCCGGCCGCCTTCATCTACGGTTCGAGCTTCGCTCAACTGCAGCAGACCATCCGTTACGGCCGTCAGGGCCAGATGCCTGCGCAAGAGCAAATGCAGGGTAACGACAAGGTTCACCTGCTGGCCGCCTACGTTTACAGCCTGTCTCACGGTGAGAAGGCTGCGGACGCCGAGTAAGGCTAACGCTGCTTGATGCAACACTAAAACGGCCCCGCCAGATAACTGACGGGGCCGTTTTGCATGATGGCGCAAAGCCTTTTAGTAACGGACTTCAATCTCCGACTCGACCTGCCGGCTGGGCCAATTGTTTGCCCTAACCCGATTGACCGTCAGGGTCTTGCGGTCCTTGGAGAAACTGGCAATCAGATAGGTCTGCTGTGACGCCGAACCGCTGAGAAACACCGGCACCGTACCGAACTGCTCCGACGCGCTCCAGTAGCGGCCCGAATACTCGTGATAATGACCGGCGAACACCGCCGTCACCCGATATCGCTCGACCATGCTGCGCAACCGCTCGAGCTGTTGCCCATCCCCAGCCCAGTCCCGCGGTTTGTGCATGCTCAGGATGACAATCCGGCCCTGCTCACGGGCCTTCCTCAAGATGCCTTCCAGCCAGTCCAGCGAATCATTGATCTCGAACTCTTTGGCGCTGATCCAGGGCACCCCGGTGCTGAAGGTGGCGGTGTAGGTCGGCTCATTGTGCAACTGGACCAACAACAGATCGCCAAAGGTTTTCGCATAGGCCAGGCTGCCGTAATAAATGTCGGTATTGCCCAACACCCGTACGCCGAAATCCATGCTGTCGACCTTGCCCCAGTAACGCTCCTTGATGGCCTCGACACTGGCGGCGGCACAACGATTGAGAAAGCAGTCATCGACGTTGTTTTCGTAGTCGTGATTGCCCAGGCCGTAGTCGTAGGTCCGTTCCAGCTTGGCATCGAGGATCGGCATCACCACTGAACGCTGCCAGTCATGACCGTACGCGGTGATGTCGCCATTGATCATCACCGGCACCCGGCTGGCGCCGCCGAAGTTCTTCCTGAAGTCGGCAACATCCGCGTATTGGGTTTCGATCAGCCACTTCGAGCGGGCGTCTCTTTTTGCATCGGTCTCGGGCTGCCCTTCGTCGGAGCTTTCGCTCCAGGGATACTGAGGATCGGAGGTGAAGACAAGATGAGCGGGTGGATCATGGGTAGCTGCAGACAGGGCTGCCGGCGCAACGCAAAAAACCGCCAGCAGTGCGGCGATCCTGTAACAGGTCATGGGCTTCATAAAAGTCCTTTTTCATAAAGGGTGAGTGGTGTCGTTTCAGGCCGAACCTGAACGGAACACAACTTACTGACCCTCAATGAATCGGGACAGCCCCCTGACCCGATGCAATTAATTGCCGATATTTCAGGGTAATGGCGGCGCGCCACCTGCTGATCGCGAGAGTGGTGCCGGCAAAATCGTCCATACTGAACAAGTCAATTGACCTGCATCATGATTTGTTACATTTGCTACACCATTCAGGGCCTTCCCCCAACGCGACCAAAGGTCGCACCCTTGAGCTAGAGCTACAGGCGTATCATTAAGCCACTGCAATAGCCTTTTTGACCCCGGTTGGCACGTACTGACCGAGGCATTTTTCCACTGCCGTGGGATGCATCGATGAGCAATCAGATTCCTGTACACGACGTCACTCCGCCCGCCAAGAACGCGAACAACAGCGTCGACCTCTACGCCTCCCGGGAAAAAATCTACACCCGCGCCTTCACCGGTCTGTTCCGCAATTTGCGGATGATGGGCGGCGCCGGCCTGTTCCTGCTGTACTTTGGCACGGTCTGGCTCAATTGGGGTGGCCACCAGGCCGTCTGGTGGAACCTGCCGGAACGCAAATTCTTCATTTTTGGCGCGACATTCTGGCCCCAGGATTTCATCCTGCTGTCCGGCCTGCTGATCATCGCCGCCTTCGGCCTGTTCTTTATTACCGTGTACGCCGGACGCGTCTGGTGCGGCTATACCTGCCCGCAGAGTGTCTGGACCTGGATCTTCATGTGGTGCGAAAAAGTCACCGAAGGTGATCGCAACCAACGCATCAAGCTCGACAAAGCGCCGATGAGCGCCAACAAATTCCTGCGTAAACTCAGCAAACACTCGCTGTGGCTATTGATCGGCTTCGTCACCGGCATGACCTTTGTCGGTTATTTCTCGCCGATCCGCGAACTGGTGATCGAGTTTTTCACCGGGCAAGCCGATGGCTGGTCGTATTTCTGGGTCGGCTTCTTCACCCTCGCCACCTATGGCAACGCCGGCTGGCTGCGTGAGCAAGTGTGCATCTACATGTGTCCGTATGCGCGCTTCCAGAGCGTGATGTTCGACAAGGACACCCTGATCGTCTCCTACGACCCGCGCCGTGGCGAAGCCCGTGGTCCACGCAAGAAAGGCGTGGACTACAAGGCCCAGGGCCTGGGCGACTGCATCGATTGCACCATGTGCGTCCAGGTCTGCCCCACCGGGATCGATATTCGTGACGGCCTGCAGATCGAATGCATCGGCTGCGCGGCCTGCATCGACGCCTGCGACAGCATCATGGACAAGATGAACTACCCACGCGGGTTGATCAGCTACACCACCGAGCACAACCTGTCCGGGCAAAAAACCCATAAACTGCGCCCGCGCCTGATTGGCTACGCCCTGGTCCTGCTGGCGATGATCACCCTGCTGATCACCGCGTTCTTCATGCGCCCGCTGGTGGGTTTCGACGTCAGCAAGGACCGCGTGCTGTACCGCGAGAACGCCGAGGGGCGGATCGAGAACGTCTACAGCCTGAAAGTCATGAACAAGGATCAGCGCGACCACACCTACGTCCTCGAAGCCGCCGGCCTGCCGGACCTGCGACTGCAGGGCAAGCGCGAGATCAACGTCGGTGCCGGTGAGATTTTCAGCATGCCGGTCGAGCTGTCCAGTTCACCAGAACAATTGCCGTCGAGCACCAACGAGGTGAAATTCATCCTCCGCGATGCCGAAGACGACAGCGTCCACGTTGAAGCCAAGAGCCGATTCATCGGCCCACAAATTCGTTGAGAGAAGTCATCATGCCTGCAGCAAACGTCACCAGCCCCTGGTACAAGCACCTCTGGCCATGGATCATCATCGGCATCCTGGCCTGCTCGGTGACACTGACCCTATCGATGGTGACCATCGCGGTGAACAACCCGGACAACCTGGTCAACGACAACTACTACGAGGCCGGCAAAGGCATCAACCGCTCGCTCGACCGCGAGTTGCTGGCCCAGAACCTGCAATTGCGCGCCAACGTACACCTGGACGGCATGACGGGCGAAGTCACCCTGCACCTGACCGGCGACAGCCAGCCACAGACCCTGGAACTCAACCTGATCTCGCCGACCCAGCCGGAGAAGGACCGCAAGATCATCCTCACCCGCAGTGAAACCGAGCAAGGTCGCTACGTCGGCCAGGTCAACGACAAGGTTGAAGGCCGGCGTTTTGTCGAATTGCTGGGCAGCCAGGACGACCATATCTGGCGCATGTTCGAAGAAGAACAGGTCAGCCACGACAAGGACCTGCTGCTGGGCGATGAGCCGCTGCAAGGTGCTGAAGACCTGAAGCGGTAACCCTGCGCTTCGCGCATTCGCGAGCAGGCTCGCTCCCACAATGGATCTCCAGTGTCCAAGAAACAGGTGGGAGCGAGCCTGCTCGCGAAGAGGCCCTTGCGGACAACATAGATTTATCAGATGACCACCCCACTCCCCTGCTACCACTGCGCCCTGCCCGTCCCCTCCGGCAGCCGCTTCACCGCCGTCGTGCTCGGGGAGTCCCGCGAGTTCTGCTGCCCGGGTTGCCAGGCGGTGGCCGAAGCGATTGTCGCCGGCGGCCTGGACAGCTATTACCAGCACCGCAGCGAAGCCTCGGCCAATCCCGACGCCTTGCCAGTGCAACTGGTGGACGAACTGGCGCTGTACGATCGGGCCGATGTGCAGCAACCTTTCGTGCGTCATGAAGGCGACCTCGCCGAAACCACTTTATTGATGGAAGGTATCAGCTGCGCCGCCTGCGGCTGGTTGATCGAAAAACACCTGCGCAGCCTGCCCGCCGTGGCCGAGGCCCGGCTGAACCTGTCGAACCATCGCCTGCACGTGCGCTGGGCCGACAGCCAACTGCCCCTGAGCCAGGTGCTCAGCGAACTGCGGCACATCGGCTACGCCGCCCACCCTTATCAGGCCGACCGCGCCAGCGAGCAATTGGCCAGCGAAAACCGCCTGGCCTTGCGTCAACTGGGAGTCGCCGGGCTGCTGTGGTTCCAGGCGATGATGGCAACCATGGCCACCTGGCCGGAATTCAACATCGACCTCAGCCCGGAACTGCACGCCATCCTGCGCTGGGTCGCGCTGTTTCTCACCACACCCATCGTGTTCTACAGTTGCGCGCCGTTCTTCAAGGGCGCCATGCGCGATCTGCGCACCCGCCACCTGACCATGGATGTATCGGTCTCACTGGCCATCGGCGGCGCGTACCTGGCCGGCATCTGGACCTCGATCACCGGGGTCGGAGAACTCTACTTCGACGCGGTCGGCATGTTTGCGCTGTTCCTGCTGGCCGGTCGCTACCTCGAACGTCGCGCCCGCGAGCGCACCGCCGCGGCCACCGCGCAACTGGTCAACCTGCTGCCGGCGTCCTGCCTGCGTCTGGGAGCCGATGGTCAAGCCGAGCGGATCCTCCTCAGTGAACTGCGCCTGGGTGATCGAGTGCTGGTCCATCCCGGCGCAATCCTGCCGGCGGACGGCAAGATTCTCGAGGGCCAATCAAGCATTGATGAGTCGCTGCTGACCGGCGAATCCCTGCCACAAGCACGCGCCCGTGGCGATGCCGTGACCGCCGGCACGCTGAACGTCGAAGGCGCGTTGACCGTCGAAGTCCTCGCCCTGGGCCAGGACACCCGGCTGTCCGCCATCGTCCGCCTGCTGGACCGCGCCCAGGCGGAAAAGCCGCGACTGGCGGAAATCGCCGACAAGGCAGCGCAGTGGTTCCTGTTGCTGTCGCTGGTGGCCGCCGCTGCTATTGGCCTGCTGTGGTGGCAACTGGACGCCAGCCGCGCCTTCTGGATTGTTCTGGCGATGTTGGTCGCCACTTGCCCTTGCGCCCTGTCGCTGGCGACGCCGACCGCCCTGACCGCCGCCACCGGCACCCTGCACAAGCTCGGCCTGCTGCTGACCCGAGGCCATGTGCTCGAAGGCCTGAATCAGATCGACACAGTGATTTTCGACAAGACCGGCACGCTCACCGAGGGCCGCCTGGCGTTGCGTGCGATCAGGCCGCTGGCGGACCTCGACAGCGATCAGTGCCTGGCCCTCGCCGCCGCCCTGGAAAACCGCTCCGAACACCCGATTGCCCGCGCATTCGGTCGCGCTCCGCTGGCCGCCGACGAAGTCTTCAGCAGCCCCGGGCTGGGCCTTGAGGGTCAGGTCGGGACGCAACGCCTGCGCATTGGCCAGCCGGCCTTCGTCTGCGCCCTCAGCGGCTGCGCGGTGCCGGCAATGCCCGACGAGGCCGGCCAGTGGTTGCTCTTGGGCGATAGCAGTGGCCCCCTCGCCTGGCTGGTCCTCGACGATCGACTGCGGGCCGACGCGCCTGCCTTGCTCGCGGCCTGCAAGGCGCGGGGTTGGCGCACGCTGCTGCTGTCGGGCGACAGTTCGCCGATGGTCGCCAGTGTTGCCGCCGAGCTGGGCATAGACGAAGCCCGAGGCGGCCTGCGCCCGGACGACAAACTGCAGGTATTGCAGCAACTGCATCAACAGGGACGCAAAGTGTTGATGCTCGGTGACGGGGTCAACGACGTGCCGGTGCTGGCCGCCGCCGACATCAGCGTGGCCATGGGCTCGGCCACCGACCTGGCAAAAACCAGCGCCGATGCGGTGCTCTTGTCCAACCGCCTGGACGCGCTGGTACAGGCCTTCAGCCTGGCACGCCGGACCCGCCGGGTGATTATCGAGAACCTGCTGTGGGCCGGGCTGTACAATGGCCTGATGTTGCCGTTCGCCGCCCTCGGCTGGATCACTCCGGTGTGGGCCGCCGTCGGCATGTCCATCAGTTCGTTGACCGTGGTGCTCAATGCCTTGCGCCTGACCCGCCTGCCCAAGCAGGTTGCCAGCACCCCGACACAGACCCGCGCGTTGCCGGCCTGAGCCGCTCGCCATGGAGTACCGATGCCAGCACTCTACGTGATGATCCCGGCGGCGCTGCTGATTGTCGCCATCGCCATCTACATCTTCTTCTGGGCCGTCGACAGCGGCCAGTACGACGACCTCGACGGTCCGGCCCACAGCATTCTGTTCGACGACCAGGATCCGAACCACAAGGCGGCGATCAACGAGGCCGACGGCACGCCAACGCCGCCAGCCAACCCCCAAGACAAGACACCTCCCCATGCTTGAACTGGCGCCACTGCTGGTCTCGGCACTGATCCTCGGGCTGCTCGGTGGCGGCCATTGCCTGGGCATGTGCGGTGGCCTGATGGGCGCCCTGACCCTGGCGATTCCCAAGGAACAGCGCAGCCGGCGTTTTCGCCTGCTGCTGGCGTACAACCTGGGTCGAGTGCTCAGCTACGCCACTGCCGGCCTGCTGATTGGCCTGGCGGGCTGGGCAATGGCCAACAGTCCGGCGGCGCTGTTCATGCGAGTGCTGGCCGGCCTGCTGCTGATTGCCATGGGCCTGTACCTCGCGGGCTGGTGGAGCGGCTTGACCCGCATTGAAAGCCTCGGACGAGGTCTGTGGCGGCATATCCAGCCAATGGCCAACCGCCTGCTACCGGTTTCCAGCCTGCCTCGCGCCCTGCTGCTGGGCGCTCTGTGGGGCTGGCTGCCGTGCGGACTGGTCTACAGCACGCTGCTGTGGTCGGCCAGTCAGGGCAACGCCCTCGACAGCGCCTTGCTGATGCTCGCCTTCGGCCTCGGCACCTGGCCGGTATTGCTGGCCACCGGCCTCGCCGCCGAACGGGTCACGGCGCTGCTGCGCAAACGCAGCGTGCGCACGAGCGGCGGCCTACTGGTCATCCTGTTCGGCCTTTGGACCCTGCCTGGGCCGCACCAGCACTGGCTGATGGGGCACTAGACGCCGGCAGGCCCATGTCAGCGTTGATACAAATCAACATGCCCCGCCGGGCATCCCCCTAGACTGGCGCCATTGCCAGCCTCTCCGGGAAATGCCCGCATGCTCGACACCATTCGTTGGGACACCGATCTGATCCGCCGCTACGACCTCGCGGGCCCCCGCTACACCTCCTACCCGACAGCGGTGCAATTCCACAGCCAGGTCGGCAGCTTCGACCTGTTGCACGCCCTGCGTGACAGCCGCAAGGCCCAGCGCCCGTTGTCGCTGTACGTGCACCTGCCGTTCTGCGCGAACATTTGCTATTACTGCGCCTGCAACAAAGTCATCACCAAGGACCGAGGCCGGGCCCTGCCCTACCTTCAACGCCTGGAGCAGGAGATCCAGTTGATCGCCTGCCACCTCGACCCCGGACAGACCGTCGAACAACTGCACCTCGGCGGTGGCACCCCGACTTTCCTCAGCCACGACGAACTGCGCCAACTGATGGCGCAACTGCGCAAACATTTCAATTTGCTGGAGGGCGACTCCGGGGACTACGGTATCGAGATCGACCCACGGGAAGCCGATTGGTCAACCATGGGGCTTTTACGCGAACTGGGCTTCAACCGGGTCAGCATCGGCCTGCAGGACCTCGACCCGGCCGTGCAACGTGCCGTCAATCGCCTGCAGAGCCTGGACGAAACCCGTGCCGTGATCGACGCCGCGCGCACCCTGCAGTTTCGCTCAATCAACATCGACCTGATCTACGGCCTGCCCAAACAGACCGCAGAGAATTTTGCCCGCACCGTCGAAGAAGTCATCAGCCTGCAACCGGACCGGCTCTCGGTCTTCAACTACGCCCATCTCCCTGAGCGGTTCATGCCGCAGCGGCGCATCAACAGCCAGGACTTGCCCAGCCCTGCGGAAAAACTGCAGATGCTGCAGCGCACCATCGAACAATTGACCGCCGCCGGATATCGCTACATCGGCATGGACCACTTTGCCCTGCCCGATGACGACCTGGCCATTGCCCAGGAGGAGTCGACCCTGCAACGCAACTTTCAGGGCTACACCACCCATGGTCATTGCGACCTGATCGGCCTCGGCGTATCGGCCATCAGCCAGATCGGTGATCTGTACTGCCAGAACAGCAGTGACCTGACCGAATACCAAAACGCCTTGGCCAGCTCGCAACTGGGCACCAGCCGCGGCCTGATCTGCAATCAGGATGACCGGATTCGTCGTGAGGTCATTCAGCAACTCATCTGCAATTTCCGCCTCGACTTCGCTCATATCGAACACCGCTTCAATCTGGATTTTCGCGGCTACTTCGCAGAACTTTGGCCCCAATTGATGGCCATGGCCGATGACGGCCTTATTTCGCTCGACAGTCAGCGCATTGAGGTATTGCCGGCGGGACGGCTGCTGGTGCGCTCGGTGTGCATGGTGTTTGACGCGTATTTGGAACAACAGAATCGCCAGCGCTTCTCGCGGGTAATTTGACCCTTTTATTTTCCCCGGATGGCCTGCGCCATAATGCCGCGCACTGGTCTGATGGTCCTCACGTGGGTTACCCTTACACCTTATGTGTGTTCTTCCCACAAGGATCTAAGAAATGTCCGAGCCAGTTAAGCTGCGCGCTCACAGCCAGGCCCATTGCAAGGATTGCAGCCTGGCCCCCCTCTGCCTTCCGCTTTCGCTGAATCTGGAAGACATGGATGCGCTGGACGACATCGTTAAACGCGGTCGACCGCTGAAAAAAGGCGAATTTCTGTTTCGTCAGGGCGACAAGTTCGACTCAGTGTTTGCCGTACGCTCAGGTGCACTGAAGACCTTCAGCCTCAGCGACACTGGCGAGGAGCAAATCACTGGCTTCCATTTGCCGAGCGAGCTGGTCGGCCTGTCGGGGATGGACACCGAGACCCATCCGGTGTCGGCCCAGGCCCTGGAAACCACCTCCGTGTGCGAAATCCCCTTCGAGCGCCTCGACGAACTGGCCCTGCAACTGCCGCAATTGCGTCGTCAGTTGATGCGGGTGATGAGTCGGGAGATTCGCGACGATCAACAAATGATGCTGCTGCTGTCGAAGAAAACCGCTGACGAACGCATCGCCACATTCCTGGTCAACCTATCCGCGCGTTTCCGAGCCCGCGGCTTCTCGGCCAACCAGTTCCGCCTGGCCATGTCACGCAACGAAATCGGCAATTATCTGGGCCTGGCGGTGGAAACCGTGTCGCGCGTGTTTACCCGCTTCCAGCAGAACGAGCTGCTCGCCGCCGAAGGCAAGGAAGTGCATATCCTTGACCCGATCCAGCTGTGCGCACTGGCCGGCGGCTCCGTCGAAGGCTGATGCCGTGCACGCGGCCGGGCGAACCTGCCCGGCCGCCGTTATACTCCTGCGTTTGCAGCCTGCCAGGACATCTCGACGATGCTCATCGACACTTTCGACATCAAATCCCTGATCCGCCCCGTGATCGACTTCCCCAAACCAGGCGTGATTTTCCGTGACATCACCCCGTTGTTCCAGTCGCCCAAGGCCCTGCGCCTGGTGATGGACAGCTTTGCCCATCGTTATGTCGAAGCCGAGTTCACCCACATTGGCGCCATGGATGCCCGCGGTTTCCTGATCGGCTCAGTGCTCGCCTACCAGTTGAATAAGCCCCTGGTGTTGTTCCGCAAGCAGGGCAAACTGCCAGCGGACGTGCTGGCCGAGGGTTACCAGACCGAGTACGGCGAAGCCTTCCTCGAAGTCCACGCCGACAGCCTGTGCGAAGGCGACTCGGTGCTGATGTTCGATGACCTGATCGCCACCGGCGGCACCCTGATCGCCGCCGCCAACCTGGCACGGCGCATGGGCGCGAAAATTTTCGAAGCGGCGGCGATCATCGACCTGCCGGAACTCGGCGGCTCGCAGCGCCTGGAAGACATGGGCATCCCGACCTTCTGCCTGACGCAGTTTGGGTTGTCCGAACAGTAGGCGGTGTCGGTCCTGGCGCTATCGCGAGCAGGCTCGCTCCACACAGATTTGGGGGTGACTGCGATATCTGCGCCTGTGGAGAGAGAATCTGCTTGGGTGGTGACCTCTGGGCCGACCGGGATTTGGATATGTACTCCGCCTCCCCCCAGAGGCCGCCATAGCGCAATCTACAGCCCCATCTGCTTGCTGATGATCTCGTTCATCACCTCCCGCGTGCCGCCGCCGATCGACAGGATGCGGTTATCGCGGTACAGACGTTCAACCAGACTGTCACGCATGTAACCCATTCCGCCGAGGATCTGCACCGCGTCGTGGGTGATGCGGTCGGCGGTGTCGGTGGCGAAGTTCTTGGCCATGGAAATTTCCTTGATCACACTCTTGCCGGCGGCCATTTTCGCCGCCTGGCGATAGGTGAACTCGCGGGAGACTTCCAGCGCCGTGGCCATTTCCGCCAGGCGATGCTTGAGCACCTGGAACTTGCCGATCGGTTTGCCGAAGGCTTCGCGCTGGCGCGCCCAATTCAGGCTCTCTTCCAGCGCGAGTTGGGCGGTCATGTTAGCCATGAGGGCCAGGGCCAGGCGCTCACTCTGGAAGTTGCCCATGATGCAGGCAAAGCCCATGTTCTCGGCGCCGATCAGGTGCTCCACCGGCACCCGGCAATCGTCAAAAAACAGCTCAGCGGTGTCCGAAGCCCACCAGCCCATTTTTTTCAGCGAGCGCCCGACGGTGAATCCGGGCGTGTCCTTCTCGATCAGTAACAGGCTGATGCCGCCAAAACCGGGCTCGCCGGTGCGCACCGCGACTGTGTAGAAATCCGCGCGCACGCCGCTGGTGATAAAGGTTTTGCTGCCGTTGACCCGGTAGTGGTCGCCGTCGCGCACAGCGCGGGTCTTCAAGTTGGCGACGTCGGAGCCGCCGCTGGGTTCGGTCACCGCCAGGGCACTGATTTTTTCGCCGCTCAGCACTTGGGGCACGACGCGCTCACGCACCTGGGCACGCGCCCATTTGAGGATCGGTGGCAAAGCGATATCCAGCGACCCCAGCCCGGCGACCAGTCCGCCCGATCCGCAGCGCATCAGTTCCTCGCTGGCCGCGACCTTGGCAAACAGGTCGCCTTCATGGCTGCCCCCCAGGGCTTCGGGGTAACCGATGCCAAGGATCCCGGCGGCGCCGGCCTTGCGGTAGAGCTCGCGAGGAAAGCTCTCAGCCTCTTCCCACTGCGCAATGTCGGGCAATATTTCGCGCTCGACGAAGCGTCTTACGCTATCGCGGATACATTCATGGCTGGGATCGAAGTATTCCTGAAAGGCAGGCATCGGCGAACTCCACTGAAGGGTTCAGCGAAGTTAACCGAGCGCTTGCTTGGTTTTCAACCGAATTGTGCGTACAGCCCCTTAGAGGGAAATCGGTTTGCGCCCTGCAAACGAATGCGCCAGGGTGCCGCCGTCCACCAGTTCCAGTTCGCCACCCAAGGGCACGCCATGGGCGATACGCGAGGTGATCAGGCCCTTGTTGCTGAGCAGTTGGGCGATGTAGTGGGCCGTGGCTTCACCTTCCACCGTCGGGTTGGTGGCCAGGATGACTTCTGTAAAGGTACCCGCCGCTTCGATGCGCGCCAACAGCTGCGGAATGCCGATGGCCTCCGGCCCCAGACCGTCAAGCGGCGACAAATGCCCCTTGAGCACGAAGTAGCGACCACGAAAGCCGGTCTGCTCGACGGCATAGACGTCCATCGGGCCTTCCACCACACACAGCAGGCTGTCGTCGCGTCGACTGTCTGAACACTGCGGGCACAGGTCGTCTTCGGTCAGCGTCCGGCACAGGCGGCAATGCCCGACCCCTTCCATCGCCTGGCTCAGGGCCGAAGCCAGTCTTGAACCACCGCTGCGGTCGCGTTCGAGCAGTTGCAACGCCATGCGCTGGGCGGTTTTCTGACCCACGCCTGGCAAGGTGCGCAGGGCGTCGATCAGTTGGCGAATCAAAGGGCTGAAGCTCATGGGGAAAGGTCCGACAAAACAACGAGACGCGGTTTATACCCGCGCCTCTGGCCAGCGTCAAATGCTCATGTTCGGCTCAGTCATTGGCAACCCGCACCACCAGCTTGCCGAAGTTGCGCCCCTCCAGCAGCCCGATAAACGCCTCAGGCGCCTGCTCCAAACCGTCGGCCACGTCCTCGCGAAATTTCACCTTGCCCTCACGCACCCACGGCGCCATGGCCTTGAAGAATTCCGAGTGACGATCACCGTAGTCGTCAAACACGATAAAGCCCTGCATTCGCACGCGCTTGGTCAGCAAAGTACGCTGCAGCAGCGGCATGCGATCGGGGCCCGCCGGGGCCTCAGTGGCGTTGTACTGGGCAATCAAGCCACAGACCGGAATCCGTGCCCTGGGCTTGAGCAATGGCAGCACCGCATCGAACACCTTGCCGCCGACGTTCTCGAAATAGATATCGATGCCGTCGCCGCAGGCCCGGGCCAATTGCTCGGCAAAGTCCTCTGCCTTGTGGTCGAGACAGGCATCGAAGCCCAGCTCATCCACCACGTAGCGGCATTTATCGGCGCCGCCAGCCACGCCAATCACGTTCAGGCCCTTGATCTTCGCCACCTGCCCCACCACCGACCCCACGGCCCCGGAGGCCGCCGCCACCACCAGGGTTTCTCCGGCCTGGGGCTGACCGATGTCCATCAGGCCCATGTAGGCAGTCATCCCCGGCATGCCGAGCACACCCAGCGCCATGGACGGGCTGGGCAACCCCGACGGCAGCGGAATCAGCGCCCGGCCATCGCTGATGCTGTGGCTCTGCCAGCCCGTGGCACCCACCACCAGGTCGCCCTCCTGGAACTTCGGATTCAGCGAGCGCTCGACCCGACTGACAGCGCCACCGGTCATTACTTCACCGATCTCCACCGGCGCCGCGTAGGACGGTGCGTCACTCATGCGACCGCGCATGTAAGGATCGAGCGACAGGTACAGGGTCTTGAGCAACACCTGGCCCTCGGCCAGGTCCGGCAGGGCTTCACGCTCCAGGCGAAAGTTCTCCGGGGTCGGCGCACCGACCGGCCGGGAAGCCAGTACGATTCGTTGGTTGAGGGTCAGTTCGTCAGGCATGTCAGCGTCTCCTTGAGCGATGGATTCAGGGGTATAGGAGCAGACCGCGGGACACCGCAGGTGTTCGATGTTTCGCTGGCCGTGGTGACCAGGCGGGCGCCGGAAACAAAAATGCCAGGCGGGTTGCCTGGCATTTCTTGTAGTCCATCTGCCGCGCTGATGCGAATCAGAATGGCAGTTTCATGCCCGGCGGCAGTTGCATGCCAGCGGTCATGCCGGACATTTTGTCCTGGCTGTTGGCTTCGATCTTGCGCACGGCATCGTTGACGGCCGCAGCGAACACCGCCTCGAGCATCTCTTTGTCGTCTTCGCTCAGGCCTTCAACCAGGCTTGGGTCAATGGTCACGCGCTTGACGTCGTGACGACCAGTCATTACCACGGTGACCATATCGCCACCGGCTTTACCGGTGACTTCGGCGTTGGCCAGCTCTTCCTGCATCTTGGCCATTTTTTCCTGCATCTGCTGCGCCTGCTTCATCAGGCCGGCCATGCCACCTTTCATCATGGGAATCACCTCAAAGTACGTGGATCAAAACGGCGCTCGGCCAGTGGGCCGAACGCCTTCAGTTATTAACCCTGGGTGACCAGGGCCTCGACAGGTTCAATAGTATCGTTACGGATCACCGCACCGAACTGCTGCATCATTTGCTGGATGAACGGATCACCGTGGATCGAATCCTCAGCCTCGCGCTGGCGATCGGCACGGCGCCGCGACGCCGCCTGGGCCGGGGTTTCCTGCTCCGGCTTGATCAGCTCGATGGTCAGCGTCAGGGTGCGCTGGTGATACTGGTTCAGCGCATCGTTGAGCCGGCGCTGTTGGGTCGCATTGAACAGGGCACTATGCGCCGGGTCCAGGTGCAGCAGCCAATGGTCGCCATCGACGGCAATCAGCGTGCAGTTGGCGGCAATGCTCCCGGTCATCCCGGAAATCGGCAGTTTGGCGAACAGTTCCAGCCATTGCAGGGCCAGGCCCGTCGCCGGCATCGCAGCGGGTTCCGGTTCCGGCTCGGGCGCAGGTTCGGCAGCGTGCTCGCTGGCCAGTTCATCCAGGTAGCTGTAGGCCGAATCCATGTCCGGCTCGATGTAATCCTCATCCAGCGGTGGCTCGTCGTCCAGGTCCATGCCTGGCGTGGCGGCGTCGACTTCGGCCACGGACGGCTCGGGAATCGGCGCGGCGGCCCATTCCGGTGCGTCGGGGACCACGCTGTCGGGTACTGGCACGGGCATCGGCGTCAGGTCCGGCTGCTCGGCGACGGTCTCCAGCACAGGCTCGTCCTGCACCGGGATCGGATCGTTCCACGGCAGGTCGACGACCTCCTCCGCCACCACCGGCGCAGGCTCCACTTCGGCGACCACAGCCGGCGTCTCAGGCTGCGGCACGGGGGCCACGGGCGGCGCTGCTGAAGGTGCAGGCGGCACTACGCGCTGCGGGACCGCCACTGATTGAGCGGAATCAACTGTGGCCTGGCTGATCCCCACTGGCTTTAGTGGCTGTCTCGGCGCATCGGCGGTGTCCGCCGGGCGGAAAGCCAGCATCCGCAGCAGGACCATCTCGAAGCCGCCACGGGGGTCTGGCGCCAAGGGCAAGTCGCGGCGCCCGATCAAGCCCATCTGGTAATAGAACTGCACGTCTTCGGCGGGCAGGGCCTGGGCCAGCGCCAACACCCGGTCACGGTCGCCGTGGCCGTTGTCGACGCCTTCCGGCAACGCCTGAGCAATCGCCACCCGATGCAACACGTTGAGGATTTCCGAGAGCACGCCGTTCCAGTCCGGGCCCTGCTCGGCCAAATGGCGTACTGCCTCAAGCAGCGCCTTGGCGTCGCCTTCGATCAACGCATGCAGGACATCGTAGACCTGGCCATGATCCAGGGTGCCGAGCATCGCCCGCACATCGGCAGCCATCACCTTGCCTTCACCGAAGGCGATCGCCTGGTCGGTCAGGCTCATGGCATCACGCATCGAGCCGTCGGCCGCGCGACCGAGCAACCACAGCGCGTCGTCTTCGAACGGCACATTCTCGACACCCAGGACGTGGGTCAAATGCTCGACCACCCGTTCCGGCGTCATGTTCTTCAGAGAGAACTGCAGGCACCGCGACAAAATCGTTGCAGGAAGTTTCTGCGGGTCGGTGGTCGCCAGGATGAACTTGACGTACGGTGGCGGCTCTTCGAGGGTTTTCAGCAGCGCATTGAAGGAATGGCTGGAGAGCATGTGCACTTCGTCGATCAGGTAGACCTTGAAGCGCCCACGGCTCGGCGCGTACTGCACGTTGTCGAGCAGCTCCCGGGTGTCCTCGACCTTGGTCCGGCTCGCGGCGTCGATTTCGATCAGGTCGACGAAGCGCCCTTCGTCGATTTCCCGGCACACCGAGCAGGTGCCACAAGGCATCGACGTGATGCCTGTTTCACAGTTCAGGCATTTGGCTATGATCCGCGCAATGGTGGTCTTGCCCACGCCGCGCGTACCGGTGAACAGATAGGCGTGGTGCAGCCGCTGGCTGTCCAAGGCATTGATCAGAGCCTTGAGCACATGGGTCTGGCCGACCATTTCGCGGAACGAGCGCGGACGCCATTTACGTGCAAGAACCTGATAACTCATCGAAAACCGTCGCGACTGGGAAACAGAAGCCGGTAATGCTAGCGGAGCAAGGGCAAAATTGCATCCGGTGTGCTTGGCTAATCTGGCTAAGCTGGTGTTCGGGGGGCGTTTTAATCGGCGTCTGGCAGTATTTGTTGGAGACTGTATGCGTTCAGCCTTGGGGGCTTTGATGTTATTCAGCGCCAGCACGATCGCGGCGCCGACGCCACTGCGTTTCGCCATCACCGACAGTTGGACGATGCCCATGGTGCAGATCGAACAGGGTCGTCCGACCCAGGGCATCCTCCACGATGCGATGCTCAGCCTGGCAACCCAGGTGGGCATGCCTGCCGAATTTCATGTCCTCGCTCGCGCCCGGGTGCAAAACGCCATGGAGCACGGCGAAGTCGACATCCGTTGTTATGCCGCGCAATCCTGGCTGCCCAACCAATCCGGCGACTATATCTGGAGTGTTCCCCTGTGGTTTCAACGCGACCTGCTGCTAAGCAGCCAGGCCAGCCACGCGCCGGTGACGCTCGCCCAGTTGGCGCCGCAGAGTATCGGCACCGTGCTGGGCTACGACTACCCTGCCCTGCAACCGCTCTTCGACAGCGGCCAATTGCGACGCGATGACGCACGCAACCAGCAGCAAGTCCTGCAAAAACTGCGGGCCGGGCGCACGCACTATGCCGTCAGCAATCAATGGACACTGGAATGGTTCAACCAGAAACTGCCGCCCGAGCGGCAGATGAGCGCCGTCGCGGTACTCCAGGAAAACCACCTCGGCTGCTACCTGCGCAATGATCCTGCCCTGCCGGTACAACGGATTCTGCGCACCTTGTTGAAGATGAAAATGTCCGGGGAGATCGACGCCATCATCCAGCTGTACACCGGCACGCCACCGACGCAGCCCTAGACGCCAGACCGACGGTGGGTCGCCTTGACCTCGTGATCACGGCGCACATCGAAAAAATGAAAGCGATTGCGCCCGCTTTGCTTGGCCACGTACATCGCCTGGTCGGCGTGACGCAGCAGGGTATCGGCATCTTCGTTGTCGAACGGAAACTGGGTAACGCCAATACTGGCGCAGACCTGGACCTCATGCCCGAGGATCGAATACGGAGACGAAATCGCCCCGAGTATGCGGTTGAGCACCCCGCGCAACTCGGCGATATCGTATACATAGCGCAAGATCAGCACGAACTCGTCGCCGGCCAACCGTGCCACTACATCTTCGCTGCGCACCATGCTGCGCAGGCGCTTGGCGACCTCGACCAATAGCAAGTCACCGCTGGCATGGCCATAGCCGTCATTCACCGCCTTGAAGCCATCGAGGTCGAGCATGCACACCGCCAGGGGCACTTCTTCGATTCGCGAGCCCTCAAGCGCCTGATTCAACAAGTCGGAAAGGAACGCCCGATTGGGCAGCCCGGTCAGTACGTCATGCCCCACCCGCCACTGCAGTGCGTGCAGCAGCCGGCGCTTTTCACTGGCATCAAAGGCAATCGACAGATAACGATGGACCCGCCCGGACACCGGCTCCAGCACCGGCAACAGGGTGCAGTCGATCCAATACAGGCTGCCGTCCTTGGCACGATTGCAGATTTCACCCTTCCAGACGTTGCCCAAGGCAATGGTGCGCCACAATGTGGCGAAGAATTCCGCCGGGTGCAGGCCGGAATTAACCAAGCGATGGTCGGCGCCCAGCAGCTCGTCTCGCCGATAGCCGGAAACACTGCAGAATTGATCGTTGACGTAGGTAATCCGGCCATCGAGGTCGGTTTCGCAGAACAAGGCAGCGGCATCCACTGCCTTGCGGTATTTCTCATCCATGAGTCTGGCCCGTTGTGGCTAGCGGTCGTAAGGTTCGACCAGTGCGCAACGCCCGGAAGAGGTGTGTAAGCGGGAACAGGATTGCCCGGCAGCGGGTGAAATCAGATGCACATCAACACTCCATGAACGGCGGGTGATGGCCCACGAATAGCCAAAGAACAACTAGTCTTAGCGACCTCGTACCCGCCTTACGCGACGCCTCGATCGGCGAAATCGCGGCCGATGATGGCCGTTTCATATCGTCTCAACCCCGATATTCAGGTGCCGAAATACCCGTAAGAAAGCGCGATTCTACGAAATACATCACATTTTGCAAGACAAGGTGATGAATCATGCAGTTGTGCAATGCCAAAATCTATCGTTAAGTTCTTGATTCTAAATGGGAATTGAGCGATGCAGATTTCAAGTTTGGGTCCAGCCATCAAACGCTATCGCAAGGTAGCGGGGCTCACTCAGGCTGAACTCGGCGAAAAAACCGGTTTTGACCCCAAAACCATCAGCCGCTTCGAAACCGGCACCTATACCCCCAGCGTGGAAGCACTGTTCACGCTTGCCAGCGCTCTGGGAGTGAAGCTCAAGGTATTTTTCGCCGATTATGGCGACGAAGACGAACAGCGAGCCTATCTATTCGGTGTCATACACAAAGCCCCCCCAAAGGATCTGGGAAAGCTGATCGCAGCGGTTGATCACGCCTTGTCCAAGCCTTAGAGCCGGTTACAGAACACAGCAGTGGCAACGCCCGACGTTGCCACTGCTGTGTTGCGCGCGCGATAAAAACCCTGGGTAGCGCCGCTCAACCGGCGGAGAGCGACGCATGAGCGCCACGGGTGCGATCCACCAGGCGGATTCGGTCGCGACCGCTGCGCTTGGACTCATACAAAGCCGAGTCGCCCTGCTCAATCAAGGAGGCGAGACTGGCGGGTGGCTGGTCGAACAGGCTTGCGCCCATGCTCAGGGTGACCGGCTCAGGGGTCACGAACGCTTGCTCGGCGGCGTGCTGGAACTGCTTGCGCAGCGCTTCGCCCAGGCCGACAACCTTATCGTTCGAGGCGTCGTTCAACAGGATCACGAACTCATCGCCACCCAAGCGGGCGACCAATGCCCCCTCGGGCAATACCCCACGAATCAACTCGCTGAGGGTGACCAGCAGGCGATCCCCGGCGGTATGCCCATACAGGTCATTCACCAGTTTGAAGTTATCGATATCGATCAACAGCACCGCACCCGGATGCGTCGCAGAGACCGAGCCCAGCAGGCGCGGCGCCCGCACCTCGAGGGCCCGCCGGTTGTACAGCGCGGTCAGCGGATCACGCGCCGCCAGGCGGGCGATCTGCCGCTCCCGCCGGTAGCGCTCGGTGCCGGTCATCGACAGCGCGATCAACATGATTGCTATCGCCCCCTCGACCAGCGAAATCTGAATGATCTCGCCGCGAAAGGCCGCCAGATCAATAAGGGTGCCAGGAATGACCGCGGTCATGGCTTTGATCAAATAGAAAAGCCCATGACCCAGCAGCACGTAGCGCAACTGCACCGCACCAATACTCAACGACCGGCCATGGGGCCGCAGCAACAAGCTGGCCCGCATCATCAGCACGGCAACCAGCAGGGAGTTGGCCATCAGCATGATCTTCGACCACGACGGCTCATTCGGCAGCAACAGCAGGCCCAGCCAAAGCAGGAAAATCAGATACCAGCCACGAGACAGCCGCTGCTGGGTAAACCGCGCCACTCCCAGCAGGAACAACCAGTGAGCAACGATCAGCAAGCCGTTGGCGAACCAGATACCGATCAGCAAAAAGCCATTGACCCGCAGCAGGGCCAGGGTCGAACCCACGGAAATCGTCGCAAAGCCCGCACTCCACAACAGCAGCGACGACTCCCCAATAATCCGCCACTCGATCGCCAGATACAGCGCAGCTGCGCCGGCAAGGGCAATTGAAAGCATCAATAGCGTGGGGGGATCGAGCGCCATGGGAGACTGCCTGGGAGAAATCGGCTGATAGGCCGCGAGTGTAAGCGTTTGCCAGGGATTTTCGCAGCAGAAGCGCTTCAGTTGAGCGATCGGAAACGACGAATAGCGCACAGAGCGCTGACAATTTGAAATTTTTTCGAGGAGCGCCCTGAGAACTCAAGGACTTAGAGATAGGTGGTAACCCCACCAGCCACACCCCGGCACACAATGTTCCCGCTGTGGCTGCTTCCTTCCGGATCTGACCAGGTTCACGGGTAATCGTTGCGGGGGGACCGATGGGGTCACCATAACGACACTCGCCAGTCGGCGAGCCGCGCCATTGTACCTATCTGCGACGAAGTTACAACCGTTCACGCAGATTAAAAAACATGAGTCCGTTCAATGACCTGCGATAGCCCCGGTTTCATTGCACGAGCACCTCGTCAGCCCTGCCGCCCTGCTCCTGAATCACCAGGTGGATGAAATGCAATTTGCCGATGACGGCGGGCGATAGGACGAAGGGGTAGAAGTCTGGCTGCCCCATGCTGCGCGACAGTTCGTTGAGCATGCCAGCCAGTTCGATCCAGGCATTGACGAAGGCGAGGAACGCCGGTGCACTGGGGTCCTGCGGATCGTAGAGCACGTTCAAAGGGAAGGGTTGATAGTCGAGGTCCATTTCCCGCGCGCTCATGCCGAAACCCAGGGCTGTGTCGAGGGCATCCATCATGTGCAGGTAATGCGCCCAGGTTTCCGCCCAGTCCTCCCAGGGATGCATGCTGGCATAGGCGCTGACATGCCGTTCCGGCCACCCCAGGGGCGCACCCTGACGATAATGGCGTTGCATCGCTTGAGCGTAGTTGTCGCGCTCGTCGCCGAATAAACGGCGAAAGTCATCGAGCCACGGACCGCCAGCGATCAGCCGATCCCAATAGTAGTGGCCGACTTCATGACGAAAATGCCCGAGCAAGGTGCGATAGGGCTCGTGCATCTGCAGTCGGACCTGCTCGCGGTGCGCATCGTCGGCCTCGCGGATATCCAGGGTGATCAGGCCGGCGGCGTGGCCGGTGGTAGGCAACTGGCCCTCAAGGTCGACACCGACAAAATCAAAGGCCAAGCCGCGTTCGGCGTCGGCATACTTGCCCATCACCGGTAAACCCAGGCCAAGTAACTGCGCCACCAGTCGCCGCTTGGCGGTCTCGACCTTGCGCCACAGCTCATGGTTTTGCCGGATCGACAGGTCGGGGATGGTCTGGTTCAGGCTGCAGGCCAGGCAATGCGCGCCGGGATCCGCGAGCGGCACCAGCCAATTGCAGGCCGCCGGGGTATCGAGGTTGGCGCAACGGCGAAATAGCCCGGCGTCCGCTCGCGCATCGAGCAGCCAGGTGCCCGGCTCAATACCCGCCTGTAACGACGAAACGCAGGCATGTCCAGGCGCATAGCCCAGCACCGCCGAACAGGCCAGGCACTGGCTGTTGCGAAAAAACACCGCCTGCCCGCAACGACACTGCCAGACCTTGCTGTCGCGCGGGCTTGCGCCGATGAAGGGTGCGGCAATACGCGAGCTGAGTTGTTCGAAGAAGCGCTGCATGACGATCTCTCCCGGGGCACCCAAGTCTAGATCCCCCGGCAGCGCCGAACGTTCCTTTTTTTCGCCGCAATCAGACGCTGATACCGTGCCCCGCGAGAAACGCGACAAATGCCTCTTCGTCCAGCACCTTGAGTCCCAGCTCATTGGCTTTGACCAGTTTCGAGCCAGCGCCCGGCCCCGCCACCACGCAATAAGTCTTCGCCGACACCGAACCCGCCACCTTGGCACCGAGGCTTTCCAGTTTGTCCTTGGCCACGTCGCGACTCATCAGCTCCAGCGACCCGGTGAGGACCCAGGTCTGCCCGGCCAGCGGCAAGCCTTCGACGACCTTTTTCTCGCTCTGCCAGTGCATGCCGAAGTCGCGCAGTTGCTGTTCGGCCTGCAAGGCTTGCTGGCGGTGTTCAGGGACTGCAAAGAACTCACGCACCGCATTGGCCTGTTTTTCCGGCAGCGCCTGGCGCATATCCAGCCAGTCGGCGTCGATCACGGCCTGCAAGCTGCCGAATTTGTCCGCCAGTTTTTGCGCGCCGCCAGGGCCAACCGAGGGAATGTGCAGCTTGTCGAGCAGGCCACCTAGAGTGGTACTGGCGGCAAACTCGGCACCCAGTTCGCCCTGATCCTGAATCTGCAGGCCGTGCTCCAACAGTTGCTTGATCACCTGCTGGTTATGCTCGTCGCTGAAAAAGCTGTGGATCTCGTAGGCCACTTCCAGGCCAACGTCCGGCAGATAGGTCAGCACCTGCGGCAATGCCTGCTGCACCCGCGCCAGCGAGCCGAGGGAGCGCGCCAACACCTTGGCGGTCTCCTCGCCGACATCGGGAATGCCCAGCGCATAAACAAAGCGCGCCAGTGTCGGTTGTTTACTGTCGGCAATCGCCGCCAGCAGATTCTTGCTCGACAGTTCGGCGAAGCCTTCGAGATCGACGATCTGCTCGAAGGTCAGTGCGTACAGATCGGCCGGCGAACTGACCAACCCCTCGTCGACCAGTTGCTCGACGCTCTTCTCCCCCAGGCCTTCGATGTCCATGGCCCGGCGCGATACGAAATGAATGATCGCCTGCTTCAACTGCGCGCCACAGGCCAGGCGCCCAACGCAACGGTAGACCGCACCCTCAGTCACGGTTTCCTTGCCCTTGCTGCGCTTGACCAGTTGCGTGCGTTCGACGTGGGAGCCACAGACCGGGCAGCTTTCGGGAATCTGCACCGCGCGTGCGTGCTCCGGACGCCGCTCGACGACCACCTGCACCACTTGCGGGATCACGTCGCCGGCGCGGCGGATAATCACGGTGTCGCCGATCATCAAGCCCAGGCGCGCCACTTCATCCATGTTGTGCAACGTCGCATTGGAGACGGTGACGCCCGCCACTTTCACCGGCTTGAGCCGTGCTACCGGCGTGACCGCCCCGGTACGACCGACCTGGAATTCCACATCGAGCAACTCGGTCAGTTCTTCCATGGCCGGGAATTTGTGGGCAATCGCCCAGCGAGGCTCACGCGCGCGGAAACCCAACTCACGCTGTGCGGCAATGCTGTTGACCTTGAACACTACGCCGTCGATCTCGTAGGGCAGCGCATTACGCCGCTCGCCGATATCGCGGTAGTAATCCAGGCACTCATCAATGCCCTTGGCCAGTTTCAGCTCGCGACTGACCGGCATGCCCCAGGCCTTGAGTTGCTGCAAGTTGCCGATGTGGGTGTCGGCAATGTCTTGCGAGACCTGACCAATGCCATAGCAGCAGAACTCCAGCGGACGGCTGGCGGTGATTTTTGAATCCAGCTGGCGCAGGCTGCCCGCCGCCGCATTGCGCGGGTTGGCAAAGGTCTTGCCACCGACTTCCAACTGCGTGGCGTTGAGGCGCTCGAAGCCGGCCTTGGACATATAGACTTCGCCGCGCACTTCGAGGGTTGCCGGCCAGCCGCTGCCCTGCAGCTTGAGCGGGATGTTGCGCACCGTGCGCACATTGACGCTGATGTCTTCGCCGGTGGTGCCATCGCCGCGCGTGGCGCCACGCACCAGCGCACCGTCCTGATACAACAGGCTGACCGCCAGGCCGTCGAGCTTCGGCTCGCAGCTATATTCCACCGAGGCGCCGCCGCCGAACAGGTCACCGACCGGCAAATCCAGGCCTTCGGTGACGCGTCGATCGAACTCACGCATGTCGACTTCTTCGAAGGCGTTGCCCAGGCTGAGCATCGGCACTTCGTGACGCACCTGGGTGAACGCGCTCAGCGCCGCGCTGCCGACGCGCTGGGTTGGCGAATCGGCCGTGATCAGCTCCGGATTGGCCGCTTCCAGCGCCTTGAGCTCATGAAACAGGCGATCGTACTCGGCATCCGGAATGCTCGGCTCATCCAGCACGTGGTAGCGGTAGTTGTGCTGATCGAGCTCAGCGCGCAGGGCCAGGATGCGTTTTTCGGCGGCGTTCATCGGTGTTCTCTCATAATGCAAAAGAGCAGCCGAGGCTGCTCAATTTGTAGATGCGGTGCAGATTCATTGTCGGCGTTGGCGACTTCAAAGACGCCATCGCCGGCAAGCCGGCTCCTACAAGGATCATTCACAACGGGGCAATATCAGCGCTTCTGGGTCAGGGCGCGACGTTCGAACTCGACGATGCGCTGACGGTAATGCTCGATGGTTTGCGCGGTCAGTACGCTGCGCTGATCATCCTTGAGCTCGCCGTTCAGTTCCTGGGACAGCTTGCGCGCCGCTGCCACCATCACGTCGAAGGCCTGCTTCGGATGACGCGGGCCCGGCAAGCCGAGGAAGAAGCTCACCGCCGGGGTGCTGAAGTGATCGATGTCGTCCAGGTCGAAAACACCCGGCTTGACCGCGTTGGCCATGGAGAACAACACTTCGCCGTTGCCGGCCATGCTTTCGTGGCGATGGAAGATATCCATCTCGCCGAAGCGCAGGCCGCTTTCGAGAATGTTCTGCAGCAGCGCCGGACCTTTGAAGCCGGCGGCATCACGGCAGATCACGCTGATCACCAGCACTTCTTCCGCTTGCGGCTGCTCCTTGTCGGAGGCGCTGCTGGAAACTTTGCCTTCGTCCGGGAAATCATCGTCACGGCTGCTGAAGCTCGGGCCGCCATCCAGATCCAGGTTGAGGTTCAAGTCACCCTGCGCCGGCTCGCTGTGACCGCGCTTGCCACGCTTGGAACCCGATTCACGAGGCTCGCGGGCCGGCATGCTCACCGACGGCAGATCATGCTCGTCCAGTTGCGGTTCTTTGTGGGTATCCAGCACGCGCGGTGGGCCCAGCACTTCGGCGCCGCTGTCTTCGTCGGGCAGGTTGGACAGGTTGCGGTCCAGGCGAAACTTGAGCTTGCCCTTGCCGCCGCGCATGCGCCGCCAGCCATCAAAAAGAATACCGGCAATGACAATAATGCCGATGACGATCAGCCACTCGCGCAGACCGATTTCCATGTAATCCCGTGCCTCTATGAAAAATGCTGAAAAATAAGGGGTTTACAACCTGTAAACCGCTTTAAAACGTGGAGCCAACTCTATGTTCTGACAGGCTTTTGCCCACGTACACGAAAAATTGATCTTAAACTAGCACGACCAAAGGTAACTTTACAGCGCTGCGCGGCGACAAGTTTCAAGGGCCAGGCCGCAACTTGTCCTACTTGCCTCTCGCCCCTTGCAACCTGCTGTGTGCCGTCAGGCGTCCACCATCGCCATCGCCTCCTCGACATCCACCGCCACCAGGCGCGAACAGCCCGGTTCATGCATGGTTACGCCCATCAATTGGTCAGCCATTTCCATGGCAATCTTGTTGTGGGTGATATAGATGAATTGCACGGTTTGCGACATTTCCTTGACCAGTTTGGCGTAGCGTCCGACGTTGGCGTCATCCAGCGGGGCATCAACTTCATCGAGCATGCAGAACGGCGCCGGATTGAGTTTGAAGATGGCAAAGACCAAGGCCAAAGCCGTCAGGGCTTTTTCGCCGCCGGAGAGCAAATGGATGGTGCTGTTCTTCTTCCCGGGTGGACGCGCCATGATTGTCACCCCTGTATCGAGTAGATCTTCGCCCGTCAGTTCCAAATAAGCGCTGCCACCACCGAAAACTTTTGGGAAAAGAGCCTGTAAACCGCCATTGATCTGATCAAAGGTATCCTTGAAGCGGTTGCGGGTTTCCTTATCGATCTTGCGAATGACGTTTTCCAGGGTTTCCAGCGCTTCCACCAGATCCGCGTCCTGGGCATCCAGATAGCGCTTGCGCTCGGACTGCTGCTGATACTCGTCGATGGCCGCCAGGTTGATCGCGCCCAGGCGCTGTATACGCGCGGCAATCCGCTCGAGTTCTTCCTCGGCGTCTTTCTCGTTGGCCTCGGCCACCAGGGTCGCCAGCACGCCGTGCAAGTCGTAGCCGTCTTCGAGCAGTTGATCCTGCAGCGTCTTGCGCCGCACGCTCAGCGCCTGCCATTCCATGCGCTGCTGTTCCAGCTGACCACGTATCAATTGCGATTGCTGCTCGGCCTGGGTCCGGCGCTTCTCCGCTTCGCGCAGCTCGCGATCGGCGTCTTCGAGGGCGATCTGCGCAGTGCGCAACTCTTCGTCGACGCTCATGCGTTTTTCCAGCAGCTCTTCCAGGCGCAGGCGCATCTCTTCCAGCGGCGCCTCGCCCTCCTCCAGATTGAGGCTCAGTTGTTCGCGCTTCTCCGTCAGGCGCTCGGACTGCAACTCCAGGCGCTCCAGGGCCTGGCGCGTGGAATCGTGCTGGGCCTTGAGCGAGCCCAGGCGCACCGCCAGTTGATGGGCGTGATCCTTGTGCTGACGGGCTTCCTGGCGCACCCGATCGAGGCGTTCACGCAAGCTGTCGCGCTGGGCCATGAGCAGTTCGCGCTGCTCGGTGTCCAGGGCCATGCTGTCGAGGGCTTCCTGCAATTGCAGGCGCGCCTCGCCGATCTGTTCGTGCTCCAGCTCGCGCTGCTCGGCCAACTCCGCCAACTCTTCATCGAGACGACGGCGGCGCAGGGTCAACTGCTCGGCCTTGGCTTTGCCGGCGGAGAGCTGGGCTTTCAATTCGCCTTGCTGGCGCGCTTCGTCCTGAAGCAGGCGGCGCAAGTGTTCGCGGCCGTTTTCCTGCTGACGCTGCTGGGCGCGCAGGTTCTGCAAGGTGCTTTCAAGAGTCTCGACCGTGGCTTCGCGTTCTTCGCGCTCAAGCCCCAGTCGCTGAATTTCCTGACCTCGGGCCAATACACCGCTTTCGGCTTCACTGGCGCGCCGCACCCGCAGAAAGTGCCGGCCGATCCAGTAGCCGTCGCGGCTGATCAGACTCTCGCCGGCCGCCAGGCGGGTGCGCAGCGCCAACGCCTGCTCGAGGCTGTCGACTGGCTTGACCTGGCCCAGCCAGGGCGACAGGTCGATGGACGCCTCGACCTTGTCCAACAGACTGCCGGCAACGCGCACGCCGTCGCTGGCCGGACTGAGCAGACGCAGATCGCCCTGGGCAAACCCGGACAGGTCATAACCGCCGACATCGTCTACCAGCACCGCCTGCAAATCGGCCCCGAGCACGGTTTCCACCGCCAGTTCCCAGCCGGCCTCGACCTTGAGGCCTTCGGCCAGTCGCGGACGTTCGGCCAACTGTTGCTCGCGCAACCACTCGGCGGTACCGGTGCCCGGATCCAGCGCGGCTTGCTGCAAGGCTTCGAGCGAAGCCAGGCGACCATTCAGGCGCTGCAGATCGCCCTGGGCCTGTTGCTGGTTGTGCAAGGCGGTTTGCAGTTCCTGGCGCAATTGTTCAAGGCGCTCGACCTGGGACTCTTCGCTGGCTTGCAGGTCTTCCAGGGTCGCTTCGCTGGCGGCGAGCTGCTCGCTGAGTTCGAGCATCGCCGCGTCTTCCGGATTCGCCGCCAACTGGTCACGCTCTTCAGCCAACCGGCGCTGACGCTCGGCCAGGCGTTCGACGCTGGTTTCCAGTTGCTGGATGCGCGACTGCTGCACTTCCGCCTGGCGCCGAGGCTCCGCAGAGGTCAGGTTGAAACTGTCCCACTGTTCCTGCCAGCCATGCATGGTGGTTTCGGATTCTTCCAGCGCGGCGGCAGCTTCCTCGGCGGCGGCGCTGGTGAGTTCCTGCTCAGGGGTGAGCATGTCCAGCTCTTCGCCGAGGGTCAGCAGCAGCGTGCGGTCGTGGCCCAGGTGCGACTCGGTTTCCAGGCGCGCGCGCTCGGCTTCCTTGAGATCGTCCTGCAATTGACGCAAACGCTGCTGACCGTGCTGGATGCTCTGCTCGACCCGGGCGATGTCGCCGCCGACCGAATAGAAGCGTCCCTGCACCAGATTGAAGCGCTCGGAGAGGTCGTGGTGGCCGTCTCGCAACCTTTCGATGCTCGCGTCGGCATTGCGCTGCTCGGCCACCAGGGCTTCGAAACTGATTTCCTGATTGCCAATGATCGCTTCACGCTGGCCGACCTGCTCGTTCAGGGCCTGCCAGCGCAACGCCGAGAGTTGGGCCTTGAGCTGACGCTCCTCGGCTTTGTATTCCTGATACTTCTTGGCGGCCTCGGCCTGGCGGTGCAAACGCTCGAGCTGACGCGTCAGTTCTTCGCGCAGGTCGGTCAGTCGCTCAAGGTTTTCGTGGGTGCGACGGATCCGGTTTTCCGTCTCGCGCCGGCGCTCCTTGTACTTGGAGATCCCTGCCGCTTCCTCGATGAAGTTGCGCAGGTCTTCGGGCTTGGACTCGATCAACTTGGAGATCATCCCCTGTTCGATGATCGAGTAACTGCGCGGCCCCAGGCCCGTGCCGAGGAAAATGTCGGTGATGTCACGGCGCCGGCACTTGGTACCGTTGAGGTAATAGGTGGTCTGGCTGTCACGGGTGACTTTGCGGCGAATCGAAATCTCCGCATAGGCTGCGTATTCACCGAGCAAGGTGCCGTCGGAGTTATCGAACACCAGTTCGATACTGGCCTGGCTCACCGGCTTGCGGCTGGTGGAGCCGTTGAAGATGACGTCAGTCATCGACTCGCCACGGAGGTTCTTCGCCGAACTCTCGCCCATCACCCAGCGCACGGCGTCGATGATGTTCGACTTGCCGCAACCGTTGGGACCGACCACTGCCGCCATGTTACTGGGGAAGTTCACCGTGGTCGGGTCGACGAAGGACTTGAACCCCGCCAGCTTGATGCATTTGAGCCGCATGCTCAGGCAGCCGGCAAGGCAGACAGCACCAAGTCGCAACTGCGCTGGGCGTAGGCCGAGAGCACAAGGCGGATCTGTGGCAGGTCACGGGCCAGCACCGCCGCGAGCAGGCGGTCGAACAGTTCGAGGTACTCGCTCATTTCCGCCTTGCGCTGGTCCAAAGCCAGGAAGTAGGCACGGCTCATGGCCGGCTGCAGGTTCTCGACGGTTTCCTGCAGGTACGGATTATCGGCGAACGGGTACGCCGCGCGCATCACGTTGAAGCTGTCGTCGACGAAGGTGCGGATATCCTGGCGCTCGTAGCTGGCGTTCAGGCGCTCCTGGATCTGCAGGAACGGCGCCATGTCGGCCTGGACCTTCCAGCCATTGGCCACCGCATTGCCGAGCAGGATGTACAGCTCGCTCATCAGCGTGCACAGGCTCTGCACCTTGTGCGCCGTAAGCTCGGTGACATGCGCGCCGCGTCGCGGCAGGATTGCGATCAGGTGGCGCCGTTCAAGGATCAGCAAGGCTTCACGGACCGAACCGCGGCTGACGTTGAGCGCCAGCGTGACCTTCTGTTCCTGGATGCGCTCTCCTGGCTTCATTTCGCCGCGAATGATGCGCTCGGCGAGGTGTTGAGCAATTTGCTCGGCGAGGCTATCCGGCGCCTTGAACGTCATGGTTTTCCTTCAAACTCTTCGAACTGTACAAGCGGCGCAGTGTAGCGCACTTGGACACAGATAACGCAGGACCCGGGCCGGGTAAATTGGCACGATTCAAGCAAAAAGCGAGTCATGTCCAAAGGGTCAATAATGAAAGCAACGACAGTTTATCGACAAATTGCAATTTCCTGACCTTTAAGTCAGAAAATCATTGACCGTAAAGTCAGACCTGATAGATTCAGGCACAACGGTTAACAACAATAAATACGTCTGCGAGGCCTTCCGTGATCCAGTTTTTACTTAACCAGGAACTCCGTAGCGAGCACGCCCTGGACCCGAACCTGACCGTGCTGAATTATCTGCGCGACCATTTGGGCAAGCCCGGCACCAAAGAAGGCTGTGCCAGCGGTGACTGCGGTGCGTGCACGGTGGTGGTCGGCGAGTTGCAGGCCGACGACCAGGGTCGCGAACACATTCGCTATCGCAGCCTCAACTCATGCCTGACCTTTGTCTCGTCGCTTCACGGCAAACAGCTGATCAGCGTCGAAGACCTCAAGCACCAAGGTCAATTACACAGCGTGCAGCAGGCGATGGTCGAGTGCCACGGCTCGCAGTGTGGTTTCTGCACCCCGGGCTTCGTCATGTCGCTGTTCGCCCTGCAGAAAAACAGCGATCAGCCGGATCGCCACAAAGCCCACGAAGCCCTGGCCGGCAATCTCTGCCGCTGCACCGGCTACCGGCCGATTCTCGAAGCTGCGCAGCAGGCCTGCTGTGGCAAACAGCCCGATCAGTTCGATGCCCGCGAGGCCGAGACCATCGCCCGGCTGAAGGCCATCGCCCCGAGTACCACCGGTGAGCTGAACAGCGGCGACAAGCGCTGCCTGGTGCCGCTGACCGTCGCCGATCTCGCCGACCTTTACGACGCTTACCCGCAAGCCCGTCTGCTGGCCGGCGGTACCGACCTGGCGCTGGAAGTCACGCAATTCCATCGCACGCTGCCAGTGATGATCTATGTCGGCAACGTCGCCGAAATGAAGCGCATCGAACGCTTCGACGACCGCCTGGAAATCGGTGCGGCCACTGCCCTCTCCGACTGTTATGAAGCACTCAAGGCCGAGTACCCGGACTTCGGTGAACTGCTGCAACGCTTCGCCTCGCTCCAGATCCGCAACCAGGGCACCCTCGGCGGCAACATTGGCAATGCTTCGCCTATTGGTGATTCGCCACCGCTGCTGATCGCCCTCGGCGCGCAAATCGTCCTGTGCAAGGGCGAAACCCGCCGTACGCTGGCACTGGAAGACTACTTCATCGATTACCGGGTCACGGCGCGCCAGGAAAGCGAATTCATCGAGAAGATCATCGTGCCACGGGCCAGCGCGGAAAAACTGTTCCGTGCCTACAAGGTCTCCAAGCGTCTGGACGATGACATTTCCGCCGTGTGCGCAGCGTTCAACATCCGCCTGGAAAACGGCGTGATTGCCGAAGCCCGCGTGGCATTCGGCGGCATGGCGGCGATCCCGAAACGGGCGGCTGCCTGCGAAGCGGTGTTGCTCGGCTCGCCGTTCAACCACGCCACTGTGGAACGCGCCTGTACCGCCCTGGCCGATGATTTCACGCCGCTCTCGGACTTCCGCGCGAGCAAGGAATACCGCCTGCTCAGCGCACAGAACCTGCTGCGCAAATACTTCATCGAACTGCAAACACCGCACATCGAGACTCGGGTGACCGCTTATGTCTAATCATCACGCCATCGAGAAGACCCAAGCCGAATTGGCTGAATTGTTCGCCAAGGACCTGACCACCGGTGTCGGCCGCAGCGTCAAGCACGACAGCGCCGCCAAACACGTGTCCGGCGAAGCCCAGTACATCGACGACCGCCTGGAATTCCCCAATCAGCTGCATGTCTATGCACGCCTGTCGGACCGCGCCCATGCCCGGATCATCAGCATCGACACCGCGCCCTGCTATGCCTTTGAGGGTGTGCGCATCGCCATCACCCACGAAGACGTGCCAGGCCTGAAAGACATCGGCCCGCTGCTGCCCGGCGATCCGCTGCTGGCCATCGACACCGTGCAGTTCGTCGGCCAGCCAGTGATCGCCGTCGCCGCCAAAGACCTGGAAACCGCACGCAAGGCGGCCATGGCCGCAGTCATCGAATACGAAGACCTGGAGCCGGTGCTGGATGTGGTCGACGCGCTGCGCAAGCGTCATTTCGTGCTCGACAGCCACACCCACCAGCGTGGCGATTCGGCTGGCGCACTTGCATCCGCTGAACATCGGATCCAGGGCACGCTGCACATCGGCGGCCAGGAACACTTCTATCTGGAAACCCAGATCTCTTCAGTAATGCCGACCGAAGATGGCGGCATGATCGTCTACTGCTCGACCCAGAACCCCACCGAAGTGCAGAAACTGGTGGCCGAAGTACTCGACGTTTCGATGAACAAGATCGTCGTCGACATGCGCCGCATGGGCGGTGGTTTCGGCGGCAAGGAAACCCAGGCCGCCAGCCCGGCGTGCCTGTGTGCGGTGATCGCGCACCTCACCGGCCAGCCGACCAAGATGCGCCTGCCACGAGTCGAAGACATGCTGATGACCGGCAAGCGTCACCCGTTCTACGTCGAGTACGACGTCGGCTTTGACAGCACCGGGCGCCTGCACGGCATCGCCCTCGACCTGGCCGGCAACTGTGGCTGCTCGCCTGACCTGTCGGCGTCGATCGTCGACCGGGCGATGTTCCACTCGGACAACTCCTACTACCTGGGCGATGCGACCATCAACGGTCACCGCTGCAAGACCAACACCGCCTCCAACACCGCCTACCGGGGTTTCGGTGGCCCGCAGGGGATGGTGGCGATCGAGGAAGTGATGGACGCGATTGCCCGCCACCTGGGACTCGACCCACTGACGGTGCGCAAGGCCAACTACTACGGCAAGACCGAGCGTAACGTCACTCACTACTACCAGACCGTCGAGCACAACATGCTCGAGGAAATGACCGCCGAACTGGAAGAAAGCAGCCAGTACGCCGAGCGCCGCGAAGCGATCCGTCGCTACAACGCCAACAGCCCAATCCTGAAAAAAGGTCTGGCGCTGACCCCGGTGAAATTCGGTATCTCCTTCACCGCCAGCTTCCTCAACCAGGCCGGCGCTCTGATCCACATCTACACCGACGGCAGCATCCACCTCAACCACGGTGGCACCGAGATGGGCCAGGGCTTGAACACCAAGGTCGCGCAGGTGGTGGCCGAGGTGTTCCAGGTGGAAATGGACCGCGTGCAGATCACCGCGACCAACACCGATAAGGTGCCGAACACCTCACCGACCGCCGCATCCAGCGGTGCTGACCTCAACGGCAAGGCCGCGCAGAACGCCGCCGAAACCATCAAGCAACGCCTGGTGGAATTTGCTGCGCGCCAGTACAAGGTCAGCGAAGAAGACGTCGAGTTCCACAATGGTCACGTGCGCGTTCGCGATCACATCCTGACGTTCGAGGCGCTGATTCAGCAGGCGTATTTCAACCAGGTGTCGCTGTCGAGCACCGGCTTCTACAAGACCCCGAAAATCTACTACGACCGCAGCCAGGCGCGGGGGCGTCCGTTCTACTACTTCGCCTTTGGCGCCGCTTGCTGCGAAGTGCTGATCGACACCCTGACCGGCGAGTACAAGATGCTGCGGACCGACATCCTGCATGACGTCGGCGCCTCGCTGAACCCGGCCATCGACATCGGCCAGGTGGAAGGCGGTTTCATCCAGGGAATGGGCTGGCTGACCATGGAAGAGCTGGTGTGGAACAACAAGGGCAAGCTGATGACCAACGGCCCGGCCAGCTACAAGATCCCGGCAGTGGCCGATATGCCCCTGGATTTGCGCGTGAAGCTGGTGGAAAACCGCAAGAACCCGGAAGACACGGTGTTCCACTCCAAGGCCGTGGGCGAGCCGCCGTTCATGCTCGGCATCGCCGCCTGGTGCGCGATCAAAGACGCCGTGGCCAGCCTGGGTGACTACAAACACCAACCGAAAATCGACGCCCCGGCGACCCCGGAGCGGGTGTTGTGGGGCTGTGAGCAGATGCGTCAGTTGAAGGTGGCGAAGGCTGTCGAGGCTGAAACCGAGTTGGCTCCGCTCTAGGATCGAGGCGCTGCCTTCGCGAGTAGGCTCGCTCCCACAGGGTTATGTGGTGATTTATGAATCAATACACATCCAATGTGGGAGCGAGCCTGCTCGCGAAGAGGCCGGGAAAGACAACAGAGATGTTGAGGTGAAACATGTACAACTGGATCGACGCCCTCGCCGACCTGCAGAACCAGGGTGAGCCCTGTGTGTTGGTGACGATCATCGAAGAACTTGGCTCGACGCCACGCAATGCCGGCTCGAAGATGGTCATCAGCGCCAATCAGGCCTACGACACCATCGGTGGCGGGCACCTGGAATACAAGGCCATGCACATCGCCCGGGAAATGCTCGCCAGCGGCAAACAGGAAACTCACCTGGAACGCTTCAGCCTCGGCGCCAGCCTCGGCCAGTGCTGCGGCGGCGCCACGGTATTGCTGTTCGAGCCCATGGGCCAGGTACAGGCGCAGATCGCCGTGTTCGGCGCCGGCCACGTCGGCCGCGCACTGGTGCCGCTGCTGGCCAGCCTGCCGTGCCGGGTGCGCTGGATCGACTCGCGGGAAGATGAATTCCCCGAACAGATCCCCCATGGCGTGCGCAAGATCGTCAGCGAAGAGCCGGTGGATGAAATCGACGACCTACCCGCCGGCAGCTATTGCATCGTCATGACCCACAATCATCAACTCGACCTCGAACTCACCGCCGCGATCCTCAAGCGCAATGACTTCGCCTACTTCGGCCTGATCGGCTCGAAGACCAAGCGCGTGAAGTTCGAACACCGCCTGCGTGATCGCGGCTTTGAAACCAGCGTCGTGCAACGCATGCGCTGCCCGATGGGGATTGGCGAGGTCAAGGGCAAGCTGCCAGTGGAAATCGCCATCTCCATCGCCGGCGAAATCATCGCCACCTACAACGCCAACTTCGGCCAGCAAAGCTCCAGCGCCGAACCGATTGCCAAACTGCTGCCCGCTTCACGCCGCAGCCAAACTGCAAACCTGAAAGCCTCGAATTGAGAATCCCATGCCTCAGACTCGCAAAGCCTACCGCGCCGCCATCCTGCACAGCATCGCCGACCCTGCCGTAGTCGGTATCGACGCCTCCTACGAGTATTTCGAGGACGGCCTGCTGGTCACGGAAAATGGCCGGATCAGTGCCATCGGCCACGCCAGCGAACTGCTCCCCAGCCTGGCGGCGGACGTTGAAGTGGTTCACCACAAAGATGCATTGATCACCCCGGGCTTCATCGACACCCACATCCACCTGCCGCAAACCGGCATGGTTGGCGCCTATGGCGAGCAATTGCTGGACTGGCTCAACACCTACACCTTCCCCTGCGAAAGCCAGTTCGCCGACAAGGCCCACGCCGAGGAAGTCGCCGGGATCTTTATCAAGGAACTGCTGCGCAACGGCACCACCACCGCGCTGGTGTTCGGCAGCGTGCACCCGCAGTCGGTGGATTCGTTCTTCGAGGAGGCGCAAAAGCTCGACCTGCGGATGATCGCCGGCAAGGTGATGATGGACCGCAACGCGCCGGACTACCTGACCGACACCGCCGAATCCAGCTACCTCGAGAGCAAGGCGCTGATCGAGCGCTGGCACGGCAAGGGCCGCCTGCATTACGCCGTGACCCCGCGCTTCGCGCCGACCAGCACGCCGGAACAACTGACCCTCGCCGGCCAGTTGCTGGGCGAATACCCCGACCTGTACATGCAGACCCACATCAGCGAGAACCTGCAGGAAATCCAGTGGGTCAAGGAACTGTTCCCGGAGCGCAAGGGCTACCTCGACGTCTACGATCACTACCAACTGCTGGGTGAGCGCTCGGTGTTTGCCCACGGTGTGCACCTGTGCGACGACGAATGCGCGCGCCTGGCGCAGACCGGCTCAGCCGTGGCCTTCTGCCCGACCTCGAACTTCTTCCTCGGCAGCGGCCTGTTCAACCTGCCGATGGCCGAGAAGCACAACCTCAACGTCGGCCTGGGCACCGACGTTGGCGCCGGCACCAGCTTCTCGCTGCTGCATACGCTGAACGAAGCCTACAAGGTCATGCAATTGCAAGGCGCGCGCCTGAGCCCGTTCAAATCGCTGTACCTGGCCACCCTCGGCGGCGCCCGCGCCCTGCGTCTCGAGGACAAGATCGGCACCCTGCAACCGGGCACCGACGCCGACTTCCTGGTACTCGACTACAACTCGACACCGCTGCTCAGCTACCGCTTGAAACAGGCCAACAACATTGCCGAAACGTTGTTCGTGCTGATGACTTTGGGCGATGACCGCACAGTGCTGCAGACCTATGCGGCGGGTAATCTGGTGCATCAGCGCTAGGTTTCCACAGGCATAAAAAATCCCCCAGCGCTTTGCAGCCTGAGGGATTTTTCTTGTCCGCGATGGGCGCGACACAATTTCGGATCAGAGTTTGGCCGGCGAACGCCCTGGCTTCTTGGTCTGCAACAGATGCGAGAACACCGCATGCAGATCATCCGAGGCACTTTCCTCGTCGAGGTTGAGCTTGCTGTCGATGTGATCCATGTGATGCATCATCAGGTTCACCGCCAGGGTGGCGTCGCGGGCCTCGATGGCGTCGATCAACTGGGTGTGCTCATCGTAGGAACAGTGCGAGCGGTTGCCGCTTTCGTACTGGGCGATGATCAGCGAAGTCTGCGACACCAGGCTGCGCTGGAAGCTGATCAGCGGGGCATTTTTTGCCGCTTCGGCCAGTTTCAGGTGGAATTCGCCGGACAGGCGAATACCGGCGCCACGATCGCCGCGGGAAAAGCTGTCGCGTTCGTCGTTGACCATCTGCCGCAACTGGCTGAGTTCCTCGGCGGTGGCATGCTCGACCGCCAACTCGGTGATCGCCCGCTCCACCAAACGACGCGCCATGAACACCTGACGTGCTTCATCCACGCTCGGGCTGGCAACCACCGCACCGCGATTGGGCCGCAGCAGGACCACGCTTTCATGGGCCAAACGCGACAGGGCGCGACGGATAATGGTGCGGCTGACCCCGAAAATCTCGCCCAGCGCCTCTTCACTCAATTTTGTACCGGGCGCCAGGCGCTGTTCGAGAATGGCCTCGAAAATGTGCGCGTAGACAATATCGTCCTGGGTTCCGCTGCGGCCGGCCTTGCCAGCTCGCGGTTGTTTCTTGAGGGGCTGCAACTGTTCGTTCATGGGCGCTCGGGGTCGGGAAAATTGCGGCGAATTACCGTGACTGTAATACGGCACAGCAGGTCGCTGGCAAGTATCGCGTAAAAAACAGGGCACATTGTACACAACTGCTGGTGGCAAGACGACTGTACGGCCAACTACGCCCCCGGCTGTATTGCAACGATCAGTTACGTTTGAGTTTAGGCTTGTCCCCAGAGTCTGCGGACATCTTCATCTGTATAAGGAACCACAGCCGTCATGAACGACGCCAGCCACACTCAACTCCGCCCGTTGGCCGACACCTCGCCGTCCGCTATCGTCGCCGGCTTTATCGCGATGATGACCGGCTACACCAGTTCGCTGGTGCTGATGTTCCAGGCCGGGCAAGCCGCCGGCCTGACCAGCGGACAAATTTCCTCGTGGATCTGGGCGATCTCGATCGGCATGGCGGTGTGCTCCATCGGTTTATCCCTGCGCTACCGCACCCCGATCACCATTGCCTGGTCGACACCCGGCGCCGCCCTGCTGATTACCAGTCTGTCGGGTGTCAGCTATGGCGAGGCGATTGGTGCCTACATTACCTGCGCGGTGCTGGTGACCCTGTGCGGCATGACCGGCAGCTTTGAACGCCTGGTGAAAAAAATCCCCGCCTCACTGGCCGCCGCCCTGCTGGCCGGGATTCTGTTCAAGATCGGCAGCGAAATCTTCGTCGCCGCCCAGCACCGCACCGCACTGGTGCTGGGAATGTTCTTCACCTACCTGGTGGTCAAGCGCCTGTCGCCGCGCTACGCCGTGCTCGCTGCACTGCTGATCGGCACCGCGCTGTCCGGGTTAATGGGGCTGCTGGATTTCAGCGGTTTCCACCTGGAAGTGGCAACCCCGGTGTGGACCACTCCACACTTCTCCCTGGCAGCAACCATCAGCATCGGTATCCCGCTGTTCGTGGTGGCCATGACCTCGCAGAACATGCCTGGCATCGCCGTGCTGCGCGCCGACGGCTACAACGTACCCGCCTCGCCGCTGATCACCGCGACCGGCATCGCCTCGCTGCTGCTGGCGCCGTTCGGTTCCCACGGGATCAATCTGGCGGCCATCAGCGCGGCCATCTGCACCGGGCCGCATGCCCACGAAGACCGCAACAAGCGCTACACGGCTGCCGTCTGGTGCGGGATTTTCTACGGCATCGCCGGGGTCTTCGGCGCCACGCTGGCCGCCCTGTTCGCCGCCCTGCCCAAGGAACTGGTGCTGTCGATCGCCGCGTTGGCGCTGTTCGGCTCGATCATCAATGGCCTGAGCATCGCCATGAGCGAGGTCAAGGAACGGGAAGCGGCGTTGATCACCTTCATGGTCACGGCGTCGGGGCTGACGCTGTTCTCCATCGGCTCGGCCTTCTGGGGGATTGTCGCGGGGGTGGTGACGCTGATGGTGTTGAACTGGCGCAAAGCCTAGGCGAAAAAAAACGGCGACCCTGAGGTCGCCGCTTTTTTTAACATCAAGCTACCGGATTGATCGGCTTTTCCGGGTACCAGACGTCCAGCAGCGGGCTGACTTCAACGCCGGTCAGCTCGGTGCGGCCTTTGAGCCAGGCTTCGACTGCAGCGCGCTGTGCTTCGGTGACCGAGCCACGCTTCTGCAAGCAAACCAGACCGTAGTCGTCGCCGCCAACATAACCCAGACCGTTGGCTTCCATGGCTTCTTTGAGGAATGCATCAAGGAAAGCGTCAATGGCTTCATCAGCCAAATCTTCCTTGAAATCCAGGTTCAGTTCGAAACCCAGCTCTTGAAATTCATCAACGCACAGTTTTTTGCGCAGACGCTGGGAACGGTTAGTCGCCATTGGAACAATCCTCATAAGTAATATCGGGCGGCACTTTAGCATTTTCGGCCACCGATTGCCCGACTCTCTGGCAACGCAGGTCTACCGCCGGTAAAAAAAATCCCGCAATAGCTCACCGGTATGCGGCACAAAGCGCTATACCTTGGGCATAATGCCGACAATTTCGTGACCACCGAGGGAATTCATTTTCATGCCCTCATCTCTTTTCCCCTCGACTGCAGGGTCTTATTTCCAATGATCAAATCTTTGCGTCCATTGTTGCTGGCCAGCCTGCTTGTTCCTCTGGCTTTCCCCGTTTCTGCCGCTCCCGTCAACACCGCCCTGACCCCTAATGTCGAAAAGGCCCTCAAGGCCAGCAAGTTGCCAGACAGCGCCTTGTCGCTGGTGATGATTCCCCTGAACGGCCCGGGCACCCCGACTGTGTTCAATGCCGACGTGTCGGTGAACCCGGCGTCGACGATGAAACTGGTGACCACCTACGCCGCCCTGGAAATGCTCGGCCCCAATCATCAGTGGAAAACCGAGTTCTACACCGACGGCACCCTCAGCGGCGGCATCCTGCGCGGCAACCTGTACCTCAAGGGCGGCGGCGATCCCAAGCTGAACATGGAAAAACTCTGGCTGCTGATGCGCGACCTGCGGGCCAATGGCGTGCAACAAGTGACCGGCGACCTGGTGCTCGACCGCAGCTTCTTCAACCAGCCACAGTTGCCGCAGTTCAATGACGATGGCAACGACGACAACAAGCCATTCCTGGTCAAACCCGATGCCGCGATGGTCAACCTCAAGGCCCTGCGCTTCGTCGCCCGCAACGATTCCGGACGCGTGCTGGTCTCGGTCGAGCCGCCGATCGCCAGTATCCGCATCGAGAACACGGTCAAGGCCATCAACTCCAAACAATGCACCGGTGGCGTGCGCTACAACCCGGTGACCCAGGCCGACGGCAGCGTGACCGTGACCGTGGCCGGCCAATTGGGCGATGGCTGCAGCTCGCAGACCTACCTGTCGCTGCTCGACCACGCCACCTACACCGCCGGCGCCGTAAGGGCGATCTGGCAGGAACTGGGCGGCAGCATCCAGGGCCGTGATCTGCAGGGCGCCGTACCGAAAGACGCCAAGCTCCTGGCCCGGGCCTTCTCCCCTGACCTGGCGGAAATCATCCGCGACATCAACAAGTACAGTAACAACACCATGGCTCAGCAGTTGTTCCTGAGCCTGGGCGCGAAGTACCGCACCAGCGCCGACAGCGACGACGCCATGGCGGCTCAGCGCGTGGTGCGCCAGTGGCTGGCGAAGAAAGGCATCACTGCGCCCCACCTGGTAATGGAAAACGGCTCCGGCCTGTCCCGCGCCGAGCGTGTCAGCGCCCGGGAAATGGCCAACATGCTGCAAGCGGCCTGGCACAGCCCGTACTCGGCCGAGTTCGTCAGCTCGATGCCGATTGCCGGCATGGACGGCACCATGCGCAAGCGCCTGAAGACCACCGCGATGCGCGGCGAGGCCCATGTCAAGACCGGCACCCTGAATACCGTTCGCGCGATCGCCGGGTTCAGCCGCGACAACAACGGCAACACTTGGGCCGTGGTCGCGATCCTCAACGACAAAGCACCGTTTGGCGCTTCGTCGGTGCTCGATCAAGTGCTGCTGGACCTGTACCGCCAGCCGAAACTGGCCGCCACCGCCTCCAACCTTTGAGCACCGCCTCAGCAGAAGATCGTCACCGGCGATCTTCTGCTCGTCCCCTACGGCAGTTCTTCTTCGACCCGATCGCGCCCCGCCTGCTTCGCCGCGTACACCCCTGAATCGGCACGCAGCAGCATGTCGTCGGCGCCCTCCGGGGCACGCCAACTGGCAATCCCGAAGCTCGCGGTGACCGTGCCCACCCCATCGAAAGGCAGCGTGCGCAAACTCAACCAGAGTTCCAGCGCCAGACTGTATGCCTGGTGTCCGTCCGTGTCCGGGCACAACACCATGAACTCCTCGCCGCCCAGGCGACAGAACACATCGGTGCGACGCAAGCGATGGCCGATGCGCTCACAGACCACTTGCAGCACCCGATCACCAGCAGCATGGCCATGGCAATCATTGATGGCCTTAAAGTGATCGATATCCAGCATGATCACCGCCAGGTCGCCGCTGCCTCGCGACACCCGAGCCATCTCCAGGGTCAGGCGCTCCTGGAAATAGCGCCGATTGTGAACGCCGGTCAGCGCGTCGGTCACCGACAAGGCGCGCAGCTCATCCTCGACCCGCTTCATATCGGAAATGTCCGAGATATAGCCGTGCCACAGTACGCCACCGCCCGGCAGCTCCTCCGGGGTGGCCTCGCCACGCACCCAGCGCAACCCCCGGCTCGGCAGCAGCACCCGGTATTCTTCACGCCAAGGCGTGAGTTTTTGCGAAGACTGATAAATGGAACCGCGCACTCGACTGACATCCAGCGGATGGATGCGCTCGAAAATCGTCTCGGCGTGCTTGAGCAACACCTCCGGCTCCAGCTCATAAATATCGCGGATACCGTCACTGGCATAGATCACGCTGAAGTGACCGTCCGCTGCCATCATGAATTGGTAGATACCGCCCGGCACATGGGCACTGAGCTTTTTCAACAATAAGTCGCGGGCCGCGAGTGTTTCGTGCACCCGTTTGCGCTCGGTGATGTCGATGCAGATCGCCAAGTGACCGACCCACAACCCTTGGTCATCGAGCACCGCGGTGGCAAGCATGTTCACCGCCAGGTGACTGCCATCGGCACGCACCAGCGTCCATTCGCGCGGCACATGCCCGGGTTCCTTGGCGTCCGCCACCAGCATCGCCTGGCACGCCGGGACCGACTTGCCGTAACGCTGGCCAAGCTCGGCAGCCCGCACCTCCAGCTCTTTCGGCAGGTGCAGGCTTTCTAGCGTGACGCGCCCCAGCACCTCGCTGCTGTGATAGCCCAGCATCTGTTCGGCACCGGCGTTGAATGTGGTGATCACGCCCCGCAGGTCGGTGGCGATGATGGCGACCTGGGTCGCCGCATCGAGCAAGCCGCGCAGCTGTGCGTGAGCCCTACGCAATTCCTGCTCGCGCAGGTGCAACTCGCGGGTACGCCGCTCCACCAGGGCCAGCGCACGCTGGCGTTGGCTGACCAGGCTGTACAGCAAGGCACTGAGCAACAGGCTCAAGAGCCCACCCATCACTACCAGGCTGACGAAAGGTGGCTGATTGGCCCGCTCGAATGCGGCGCTGGCCTGGATGTCCAGATCGTAGACCTGATCACCGAAACGCAGCATTGAGGCGTAATGCAGGGGATTGCGGGCCGCTGCGTTGGTGGATTCGTAGAACGCTTCGCGCTGGCCGTTCGCTGCGCGGCCAATGATATCCACCACCAGGTCGTCCTGCTCCGAAGAGGGAAAACCATCGGCCACCAGTTGGCGCATGTTGATCAACGCCATCACGTACCCGGCCGGTATGCCGACCTCTCTATCGGGCAGTCCCTTACGCATCACCGGCTCAACCAGCAGCACGCCCCGGCTGAAGGGCGGCTCGACACCATTGATCTGCATCGGCTGCGAGACCACCATCGCCCCCTGCTCACGCGCCCTTTGCAGGACCGCTCGACGGGCAGGCTGAGCGAGTAGATCGGTGCCCAGGGGCGCAGCCGGTACCGCCAACGTCTGCTTGTACAGCAACGGCGCATATTCTGCGCGCTGGTCCGCCACCTGCGCACGCCCCATCGCATCCAGATCAATAATGGAAAAGTCCTTGATGCCTTCCTCGCGTACTTCCTGTTCAAACGCTGCACGCTGGTCATGACTGATCAACGGCGCCCAGCCATAGGCCTGGGACCGCTGCAATAAAGGCTGGGTGTAACCGTCGAATTCCTCGCGGGAAACCCTTTGGGTATTGACGAAAAAACGGCGCAGGCTGGCGAGACGCTGCTCCTGATCCTGGAAACGCTCGGCGATTCGGCTTTTGCGCTCACTGGCCAGTAATTGGAAACGCTGCACCACCTGCTGGTGTTGCGCGCTGAGGGTGGCCCACGCCAGCAGGCCCGTCAGCAGACCGCCGACCATAAGGGCCAGCAGGGCTATGAGCCAGGCCGACGCATCTTCATTGATGAGGCCGAGAATTTTGGGGCGTGCGACATGCAACGGCATAAGCAAAACTCAAACGCCAGTGAGCTTTGGCGTCACCTTGACCATGTCTGAAGTTATAGCTATTAGCCACTAGATTAGCCAGCACAAAAAACCATGGAACCCTGACAGATCAAGGCTCCATGGCTCCATTCAGACGTTAACGCGCCATGATTTTCCAGGCGCGGTGGATCTTGCCGTTACGGGCAAAGTCCGGGTCGATGGTGTGTGCGGTGATTTCCTCGACGGCGTAGCGTGCCGAGAGGTTCTCTTCGAGCTGGAACTTGCGGAAGTTGTTGGAGAAATACAACACGCCGCCCGGCGCCAGGCGCGCCATGGCCAGGTCGAGCAACTGCACATGGTCCCGCTGCACGTCGAAAATGCCTTCCATACGCTTGGAGTTGGAGAAGGTCGGCGGATCGATGAAGATCAGTTCGAACTCGTCACGATTGGCCTCCAGCCAGGCCATGACATCGCCCTGCTCCAGGCGGTTCTTGTCGGAGAAGCCATTGAGCGAGAGATTGCGGCGCGCCCAATCGAGGTAGGTCTTCGACAGGTCGACGCTGGTGGTACTGCGTGCGCCGCCCTTGGCAGCGTGCACGCTGGCGGTCGCGGTGTAGCAGAACAGATTGAGGAAGCGCTTGCCGGCGGCCTCTTTCTGGATACGCATGCGCATTGGCCGGTGATCGAGGAACAGGCCGGTGTCGAGGTAGTCGGTCAGGTTGACCAGCAACTTGACGCCACCTTCGTTGACCTCGACGAACTTGCCCTGGGCTGCCTGACGCTCGTACTGCTTGGTGCCGCTCTGGCGCTCGCGACGTTTGACCACCACGCGGCTCTTGTCGACGTTCAATGCCTGGGGAATGGCCGCCAGGGCATCGAACATCCGCGCCGAGGCCTTTTCCGGGTCGATGGATTTTGGCGCAGCGTATTCCTGCACATGCACCCAATCGTGATACAGGTCGATGGCCATCGAGTACTCGGGCATGTCGGCATCGTAGACGCGGTAGCAGTCGATGCCTTCACGCTTGACCCACTTGGCCATGGCCTTGAGGTTCTTCTGCAGGCGGTTGGCAAACATTTGCCCGCCTTCGCTCAGGCGTGGCTGCTCAATCACTGGCGCCGGCGCGGGCACGGGCTTGATCGGGTTGCCATTCTTGTTGTACTTGCGTTCCTCTGGCTCGACCGGCAACTGCTCATAGGCCGCCTGTTCGCGCTCGGCCTGGCGTTGCTCGGGGGTGCGGCGCTCGCCAGTGACGAACTGGTCCGGCAGAACCTTGATCAGCAGCAGCTTGCACGGCAGCGCGCCGTTCCAGAACGAATACTGTTTGTGGCTGCGAATGCCCATGCGCTTGCCCAGGTCCGGGGCGCCGGTGAACACTGCCGCCTCCCAGTTCAGGCAGGCCTGGCGTAGGCGCTCGCCGAGATTCTGGTAGAGGTAGAGCAGGCTCGCCTCGTCGCCCAGGCGCTCGCCGTACGGCGGGTTGCAGATCACCAGGCCTTTCTGGTTTTGGTCCGGGCGCGGCTCGAAGGTGGCGACTTCGCCCTGATAGATCTTGATCCACTCGCTTAGGCCCGCACGCTCGACGTTGTTGCGGCCCGGTTGAATCAGGCGCGGGTCGGCTTCGTAACCGCGAATCCACAGCGGCGGCTTGGCCAGGCCAGCCGCGGCACGTTCGGTCGCCTCTTCATGGAGTTTTTTCCACAGCGCCGGCACGTGGCCGAGCCAGGCGGTGAAGCCCCACTGCTCGCGACGCAGGTTCGGTGCCATATCGGCGGCGATCATCGCAGCTTCGACGAGGAAAGTCCCCACACCACACATCGGGTCAGCCAGTGCGCCACCTTCGGCGGCAATACGTGGCCAGCCGGAACGGATCAGGATGGCTGCCGCAAGGTTTTCCTTCAGCGGCGCGGCACCTTGCTGCAGACGATAACCGCGCTGGTGCAGGCTATGACCGGAGAGGTCGAGGGACAGGATCGCTTCGCCACGGTCCAGGCGCAGGTGAATGCGCAGGTCCGGGTTGAGCTTGTCGATCGAAGGGCGTTCGCCGGTTGGCGTGCGCAATTTGTCGACAATGGCGTCCTTGACCTTCAGGGCGCCAAAGTGGGTGTTGTCGATGCCCGAACCATGACCGCTGAACTCCACCGCCAGGGTGCCGTCCGCCAGCATGTGATCTTGCCAGTCGACGTCGAGCACGCCGTGGTACAGGTCTTCGGCGTCCTTCATCGGGAAGCGCTTGAGGACAAACAGTACCCGGTTCGCCAGGCGCGACCACAGGCACAGGCGATAGGCGGTTTCCATGGTGGCCATGCCACGCACGGCCGAGGTGTGCTCGCGCGCTTCCTCAAGGCCAAGCCCGACGGCTTCCTCGATAAGCAGGCCTTCAAGACCTTTGGGGCAAGTGAGGAAGAGTTCGTAACGATCCGACATGGGGTTCCAGTGCCTTAGGCAATAAGTGAACGGGCAACGCATTGACCGCTCGGTTTTCAATCAAGCGCTTTTCTAAAAGAACGCTCGCGTGGCACGAAAGTGTGCCGTCCCACCCCGGCCACTCATCCAGCCAACCGGCTGGAGTGAGCTTAGATGCCCGGGCAGATAAAAAATTATGCGCAACAAAATGTCATAACTCGACCCTTCGTCGAATAGTACCTGAGTGCAACAGGTGGACATTCTCACTAAGGGATTAACCTCATCATTCTGCAAGAGGCTGATCATACCGGGGTTTGGCCGATACCCCGGCAAAACGCGGCAAATTACTTATGGCCATAACATCTTTATCGTTACGTCCTTATGACAAAACGATCATTCCATCCATGTGACGCATTGGTTAGAACTCAACTCAGGTTGACGCCGCAACGACGTCAACACCTTGGCTCGCCACGCCGGCAGCGAGCCGCCATTGGCAGAGTTTTCTGCCTGACCTCGATAGGGGTCGACGCGATACATACAGTCAACAAGTGAGGGCAACACCCTATGAGAAGACTTAAGCGTGATCCGTTGGAAAGAGCATTTTTGCGCGGATATCAATATGGCGTTGGTGGCAAATCCCGTGAGCTTTGCCCATTTACTCTACCGTCGGTACGCCAAGCCTGGATTAACGGCTGGCGAGAAGGACGCGGCGACAACTGGGACGGTATGACCGGCACTGCGGGAATCCATAGACTCAACGAACTTCACGCCGTCGGCTAATCAGGGCACACATCCGACACGACAATTTGAGCAGTTAACGTCTTAACCACGCACGTCCTCTCCGGACGGCGGGCTTCGGCCCAGGGGCTCCTTCGAGGAGCCCTTTTTTATGCCTGCGAAACAGCCTCAGCGCATCGCGGCAATAGCGTCTACCGATTCGCGGATCAACGCCGGGCCCTTATAAATGAAGCCAGAATAGATCTGCACCAGGCTGGCGCCCGCAGCGATTTTCTCAGCCGCGTGCTTGCCCTCGGTAATGCCACCGGCAGCGATGATCGGCAGGCGACCGCCCAGCTCCGAAGCCAGTACCGTCACGGTGTGGGTGCTCTTTTCGCGAACCGGTGCACCCGACAGGCCGCCCATCTCGTCACCGTGTTCCATGCCTTCGACACCGACGCGGCTCAGGGTGGTGTTGGTGGCGATGACCGCATCCATACCGGTTTCGATCAGCGCTTGCGCAACCTGTGCGGTTTCTTCGTCGCTCATGTCCGGCGCGATCTTGATCGCCAGAGGGACATGCTTGCCGTGACGCAAGGCCAACTCCGCACGACGCTCGGCCAGATCGGCGAGCAACTGCTTGAGCGAATCACCGAATTGCAGGCTGCGCAGGCCCGGAGTGTTTGGCGAGCTGACGTTGACCGTGACATAGCTGGCGTAGGCGTAGACCTTGTCCAGGCAGATCAGATAATCGTCGACCGCGCGCTCGACCGGCGTATCGAAGTTCTTGCCAATATTGATCCCCAGTACGCCCTTGTACTTGGCTGCGGCAACCCGGGCCAGCAAGTGATCGACGCCGAGGTTGTTGAAGCCCATGCGATTGATGATCGCCTCGGCTTGCGGCAGGCGGAAAATCCGTGGTTTTGGATTGCCCGGCTGCGGTCGTGGGGTGATGGTACCAATCTCGACGAAACCAAAGCCCAGCTGGGCGAAGCCATCGATGGCCGCGCCGTTCTTGTCCAGGCCAGCCGCCAGACCCACCGGGTTCGGGAAGTTCAGGCCCATGACCGTCACCGGCAGCGACGCCGGTGCCTTGCACAGCAAACCGTTCAGGCCCAGGCGCCCGCCCGCACCGATCAGGTCCAGAGACAGATCGTGGGAGGTTTCCGGGGAGAGTTTGAACAGCAGTTGGCGGGCCAGGGTATACATGGGCGATTTTGACTCGATGGGCGGCGAAATGAGCCGGCGATTATAGCCGGGCACGGGCCCGCACGCGAGGCACACGAGCAAATCCGTAGGCGATGGCATATGCCTTGCACTCGCTGCGCTATCAGCAACGCAGTCCCTGTGGAATGGGCTTGCCCGCGAAAAAATTGCGCCCGCGCCGTTCCCCCAGTTTTTTGCAAGGTGCTCCAGCAATGAACGAATCGACAGTCGACCCACTGGCCTGGGTCAATGGCAGTGATGCTCCGGAAAAAACCACGATCAACCTGGGCTTCATGGCCTTGAGTGACTGCGCCTCGGTGGTGGTCGCCGCCACCCAGGGGTTCGCCCAGCCCTATGGCCTGACGCTGAACCTCAAGCGCCAGTCGTCATGGGCCAACCTGCGGGACAAGCTGGTCAGCGGCGAGCTCGACGCCGCCCACAGCCTTTACGGCCTGATCTATGCGGTCCACCTGGGTATCGGCGGCCCGCCTGCCACCGACATGGCGGTGCTCATGGGCCTGAATCAGAACGGCCAGAGCATCAATCTTTCCCACGGCCTGCAAGCACTGGGCGTGAGCAGTCCTGAAGCACTGCATCGGCACGTGCACCAAAGTCGCTCAAAACTGACCTTCGCCCAAACCTTTCCTACCGGTACTCATGCCATGTGGCTGTACTACTGGCTGGCGAGTCAGGGTATTCACCCCTTGCAGGATGTCGACAGTGTGGTGGTGCCGCCGTCGCAAATGGTCGCGCACCTGCAGGCCGGCCGCATCGATGGCTTCTGCGTCGGTGAGCCGTGGAGCGCCAGCGCGGTCAAGCAGAACCTCGGCTTCACGATGGCCACCAGTCAGGCGATCTGGCCGGATCATCCCGAGAAAGTCCTCGGCTGCACCCGCGCCTTTGTCGAGCAATACCCCAACACCGCCAGGGCGCTGGTGATGGCGATCCTCGAAGCCAGCCGGTTCATCGAGCAAAGCCCGGAGAATCGCCGCAGCACTGCCCAATTACTGAGCGCCAGCGAGTACCTCGACACACCGCTGGCATGCATCGAGCCGCGTCTGCTCGGTGAATACGACGATGGCCTGGGCCACCGCTGGCAGGATCCCCATGCCCTGCGCTTTCACAATGACGGCGAGGTGAATCAGCCTTACCTGAGCGATGGCATGTGGTTCATGACCCAATTCCGTCGCTGGGGCCTGCTGCGGGAAGACCCGGATTATCTGCAGGTGGCCCGTCAGGTCCAGCAACTGGACCTGTACCACGATGCCGCAAACGCTCTGGGCGTGCCCTGCCACAGACAAGACATGCGCAGCAGCCAACTGATTGACGGTATCGTCTGGGACGGCTCCGACCCGGCGGCCTATGCCCGCGGTTTCCGGCTGCACGCCATGGCCGACACCGCCCCCCGGCACGCCAGTCGCTGACAGGAGACCCAGAGCATGTTGCGTATTCTGCTGATCAACGACACGGCAAAAAAAGTCGGACGCCTGAAGACCGCGCTGATCGAGGCCGGCTTTGACGTGATCGATGAGTCCGGCCTGACCATCGACCTGCCGGCGCGCGTCGAAACAGTGCGCCCGGACGTGATTCTGATCGATACCGAGTCACCCAGCCGCGATGTGCTGGAACAAGTGGTGCTGGTCAGCCGCGACCAACCCCATCCCATCGTGATGTTTACCGACGAGCACGACCCCGGCGTGATGCGCCAGGCGATCAAATCCGGGGTCAGTGCCTACATTGTCGAGGGCATTCACGCGGCGCGCCTGCAACCGATCCTCGATGTCGCCATGGCCCGTTTCGAGAGCGACCAGGCACTGCGTGCCCAGTTGCATGCCCGCGACCTGCAACTGGCGGAGCGCAAGCGCATTGAACTGGCCAAAGGCCTGCTGATGAAAATGAAGGACTGCAATGAAGAGCAGGCGTACACCCTGATGCGTCGCCAGGCCATGAGCCGTCAGCAGAAACTGATTCAGGTCGCCGAACAAATCATCGCCATGAGCGAGCTGCTTGGCGGTTAGCCGCTGACGCCCGGGCTGTTGGCACAGATCTGGCTAAGTAATCCTTACAGGTAACCAACGGCGGTTGCCCCACCTACGACAACGACGTCGCACACCCCTTACGCGCAAGCGCAGCGGGTTGCGGCGTTTTTTTCGTTTTGGCCCCAGAGCCCGGGGCCGGTGGTGCGGCCGTTGTGGCGCCCCACCGCAAAGCTCACGACTCCCTTTTTAACCGCTGAGGTGCGCGATGAATTCAAGCTTCTGGAAATCCGGCCATACCCCGACCCTGTTCGCGGCCTTCCTGTATTTCGACCTGAGCTTCATGGTCTGGTACCTGCTCGGCCCGCTGGCGGTGCAAATCGCCGCCGACCTGCAGTTGACCACTCAACAGCGCGGCCTGATGGTCGCCACGCCGATCCTCGCCGGTGCCGTGCTGCGCTTCGTGATGGGCTTGCTGGCCGACCGCCTGTCGCCGAAAACCGCCGGGCTGATCGGCCAGGTGATCGTCATCTGTGCACTGTTCGGCGCCTGGAAGCTGGGCATCCACAGCTACGAACAAGCCTTGCTGCTCGGGGTGTTCCTGGGCATGGCCGGCGCCTCGTTCGCCGTTGCCCTGCCCCTGGCCTCGCAGTGGTACCCGCCGCAGCACCAGGGCAAGGCCATGGGCATTGCCGGAGCCGGAAACTCCGGCACGGTCCTGGCGGCCTTGATCGCTCCGCTGCTGGCGGCGGCGTTTGGCTGGGGCAATGTCTTCGGCTTCGCCCTGATTCCGCTGATCCTGACTCTGGTGATCTTTGCCTGGCTGGCAAAAAACGCCCCAGAGCGGCCGAAAGCCAAATCGATGGCCGACTACTTCAAGGCCCTGGGCGATCGTGACAGCTGGTGGTTCATGTTCTTCTACAGCGTGACCTTCGGCGGTTTTATCGGCCTGGCCAGCGCCCTGCCCGGCTACTTCAACGACCAGTACGGCCTGAGCCCGGTGACTGCCGGCTACTACACCGCGGCCTGCGTGTTCGGCGGCAGCCTGATGCGCCCCCTCGGCGGCGCGCTGGCGGATCGCTTCGGCGGCATCCGCACCCTGCTGCTGATGTACAGCGTAGCCGTCATCTGCATCGCGGCCGTGGGCTTCAACCTGCCTAATTCCTACGCGGCACTGGCACTGTTCGTCTGCACCATGCTCGGTCTCGGTGCCGGCAATGGCGCGGTGTTCCAACTGGTCCCGCAACGTTTTCGTCGCGAGATCGGGGTGATGACCGGGCTGATCGGCATGGCCGGCGGCATTGGCGGCTTTGCTCTCGCCGCAGGCATGGGCGCGATCAAACAGAGTACCGGCAGCTATCAGTTGGCCCTGTGGCTGTTCGCCAGCCTCGGCGTGCTCGCCTGGTTTGGCCTGCATGGCGTCAAGCGTCGCTGGAGAACCACTTGGGGCTCGGCGGCCGTGACCGCGGCGCGGGTCTGATCAATCGATGAGCCTGCAACTGAGTTTTGCCGAGGCCAGCGCCATCGGTCCACGGGAGGAAAACCAGGACGCCCTGCGCCTGGTGACGCCGACCGCTGACATCGCCGCCAGCAAGGGCTTTCTGTTTGCCATCGCCGACGGCGTCAGCCAATGCGCCGACGGCGGACTCGCGGCGCGCACCACCCTGCAGGCGCTCGCGCTGGACTACTACGCGACGCCGCAGACCTGGGGTGTCGCGCAGTCCCTGGACCGCCTGCTGCTGGCGCAGAACCGCTGGTTGCAGGCCAACGGCGGCGGCTTGCCGCTGTTGACCACGGTCAGCGCGCTGGTGTTGCGCGGGCAACGCTTCACCCTGGCCCATGTCGGCGATTGCCGGGTCTACCGCTGGCACGCCGGGCAGTTGCAGCGCATCAGTGAGGATCACGTCTGGGAACAACCGGGCATGCAACATGTGCTCAAGCGCGCCCTGGGCCTGGATCAACACCTGGTGCTGGATTTCCTCGATGGCGAACTGCGCGCCGGCGAATGCTTCGTGCTGCTCAGCGACGGTGTCTGGGCGACGCTGGGCGACACCGCCATCGCCGCCATCCTGCGCGACCAACCCAACCTCGACAGCGCCGCGCAGACCCTGGTCAACGCCGCGCACCTGGCCGGCAGTCAGGACAATGCCAGCGCCTTGCTGGTGCGGATCGATGCCCTCGGAGAAGCGAGCATCGGCGATGCGCTGATTCACTTACAACAATGGCCGTTGCCGCCGCCGCTCAAGCCGGGTCAGCCGTTCGAGGGCTGGCAGGTAGAATGCCTGTTGGGACAAAGCCAGCAATCCTTGCTTTATCGAGTACGCGACAGCCAGCAGCAACCCTGGCTGTTGAAGACCTTGCCAATGGGTAATGACCCGGCGGCAGCCCAGGCCTTGTTGTCCGAGGAATGGTTTCTCAAACGGGTTGCCGGTCGCAGCTTCCCGGAAATTCATCCGGCGACCCAGCGTCAGCACCTGTACTACGTGATGCGCGAATACCCCGGCCAGACCCTGGCGCAACGGTTCAGCGAGCACGGACCGTTGCCCATCGAACAATGGCGGGCGTTGGCCGAGCGCTTGTTGCGTGCGGTGGGTATGCTCCATCGACGACAGATCCTGCACCGCGATATCAAACCGGAGAATCTGCTGCTGGCGGCTGACGGCGAGTTGCGCCTGCTGGACTTTGGTTTGGCCTATTGTCCGGGGCTGTCCGCCGATCCCTCCAACCAACTGCCCGGCACCCCCAGCTACATCGCTCCGGAAGCCTTCAACGGCGACGCTCCTACAGCCCAGCAGGACCTGTATGCCGTTGGCGTGACCCTGTATTACCTGGCCACCGGACACTATCCCTACGGTGAGATCGAAGCCTTCCAGCGCCCACGGTTCGGCGTGCCGGTCAGCGCTCAGCGCTATCGGCCCGATCTCCCGGACTGGCTGGGCCAGAGCCTGGAGCGCGGGGTCAATGCCGACCCGACTGAGCGCTATGAAACCGCCGAAGAATGGCTGCTGGTGCTTGAGCAAGGCGAACGCCGCAGCCTGAGCGCCCGGCCACGGCCGTTGCTCGAACGCGAACCGCTGAAGGTCTGGCGCACCCTGGCCCTGATCTCACTGCTGAGCAACCTGCTGCTGTTGTTCGCCCTGTTCCACGGCTGAAACCCGCTGCGCCATCACTGTGCGCACTGCCTTCAATCGGTGCACATTTGCACGCCCCTTCACCTGCTCAGGTCGCCTGCAGGCCGCTGATTGCGCGCTTGCCCTGACTTGGCACAACGGCTGCATTAATCCTCTCACCATACATAACGCCCGGTCTCCAACGTTGGAGGCCAGGCCGCCCGATAGAACGGGCCCAGGACAAAGGTGTCCTCGCCAGGTAACTGGCGGGACGCCTTTTTTTGTTTGCGCGAAAAACATCGAGCCAGGTACAGGGCTTGCGGAGAACCTGATGAAAAAACTCAAACTGGTGATGATCGGCAACGGTATGGCCGGGGTCCGCACGCTCGAAGAACTGCTCAAGCTGAGCAACGAACTGTATGACATCACCGTCTTCGGTGCCGAGCCCCATGCCAACTACAACCGCGTCTTGCTGTCGCCGGTGCTGGCCGGCGAGCAGACCTTCGACGAGATCGTGCTCAACGACCTGAACTGGTACCAGGACCACAACATCAAGTTGCTGCTCAACCGAAAAGTGGTGGAAATCGACCGCATCAAGCGCCGGGTGATTGCCGAGGACGGCACCGAAGCCGAATACGACCGCCTGCTGATCGCCACCGGTTCGACCCCGTTCATACTGCCAATCCCCGGCAATACCCTGCAGGGTGTGATCGGCTACCGCGACATCGCCGACACCCAGGCGATGATCGACACCGCCAGAACCCACACCCACGCGGTCGTCATCGGTGGCGGCCTGCTCGGTCTCGAAGCGGCCAACGGTCTGATGCTGCGCGGCATGCACGTGACCGTGGTGCACATCGGCGAATGGCTGCTGGAACGGCAACTGGACCAGACCAGCGGCCAATTGCTGCAAGCCGCACTGGAGCAGCGTGGCCTGCACTTTCGCCTGAGCGAGCAGACCCAGGCCCTGCACGATGCCGGCAACGGCCGGGTCGGCTCGGTGCAGTTCAAGAATGGCGAGGTGATTCCCGCCGATTTGGTGGTGATGGCTGCCGGCATCCGCCCCGCCACCGAACTCGCGGAAAAAGCCGGTCTGCCCTGCAACCGCGGAATCCTGGTCAACGACACCCTGCAAACCTACGATCCTCGGATTTACGCGATCGGCGAATGCGCCAGTCATCGCGGCATCGCCTACGGCCTGGTGGCGCCGCTGTTCGAGCAGGCCAAGGTCTGCGCCAATCACCTCGCGCAGTTGGGCTATGCCCGTTACCCGGGCTCGGTCACCTCGACCAAATTGAAAGTCACCGGCATCGACCTGTTCTCCGCCGGCGACTTCAAGGGTGACGAAGGCACCGAGACCATCACCCTGCGTGACCCCATCGGCGGCATCTACAAGAAGCTGGTAATCAAGGATGACGTGCTGGTGGGCGCCTGCCTATACGGCGACACCGCCGACGGCAGTTGGTACTTCCAGCAGATCCGCGAAAACTGCAACATCCGGCAGATCCGTGATCACCTGATGTTTGGCGACACGCTGGCAGTGCAGGAAGCATGCTGATGAACCGTCAGACAACTGCCTCGACCTGCTGCTACTGCGGGGTTGGCTGCGGCGTGCTGATCGAACACGACGGCGAACACATCCTCGGCGTCAGTGGCGATCCAACGCACCCGGCCAACTTCGGCAAGCTGTGCAGCAAGGGCTCGACCCTGCACCTGACGGGCGACCACGCAGCCCGTGCCCTGTATCCCGAATTGCGTCTGGGCAAGGGCCTGGCTCGCAGCCGCGCCGACTGGGACAGCGCCCTCGACCACGCCGCTACGGTGTTTGCCCGGACCATCGCGGAGCATGGTCCTGACAGTGTCGCGTTCTATATTTCGGGGCAACTGCTGACGGAGGACTATTACGCCTTCAACAAACTCGCCCGGGCGCTGGTGGGCACCAACAACATCGACAGCAACTCGCGCCTGTGCATGTCCTCGGCCGTGGTCGGCTATAAGCGCAGCCTCGGCGCCGACGCCCCGCCCTGCAGCTATGAAGACCTTGAGCTGAGCGATTGCGTGATGATCGTCGGCAGCAACATGGCCTACGCCCACCCCGTGCTGTTTCGCCGTTTGGAGCAGGCCAAGGCGCGCCGTCCGCAGATGAAGATCATCGTCATCGACCCGCGACGCACCGACACCTGCGACCTGGCCGATTTGCACCTGGCAATTGCACCGGGCTCCGATGTCGCTCTGTTTCACGGAGTACTGCACCTGCTGCTGTGGGAAGACTGGATCGACCGCAGATTCATCGAGAGCCACACCGAGGGTCTGGCGGAACTGAAAAACCTGGTGCGCGATTACACCCCGGGAATGGTCGCGCAACTGTGCGACATCAGTGTCGAGCAACTGCAGCAATGTGCCGAGTGGATTGGGACTTCGCCGAGCTTCCTGTCGCTGTGGTGCATGGGCCTGAATCAGTCCACCGCCGGCAGTGCAAAAAACAGCGCACTGATCAATCTGCACCTGGCCACAGGGCAAATCGGCCGCCCTGGCGCCGGACCTTTCTCGCTGACGGGTCAGCCAAATGCCATGGGCGGTCGCGAAACCGGCAGCCTGTCGAACCTGTTACCGGGCCATCGCGATGCGGCCAACCCTGAGCATCGCGCCGAAGTCGCAGACTATTGGGGAGTCGATAGCCTGCCCGACAGCCCGGGGCTGAGCGCCATCGAATTGTTCGAGCAGGTCCGCAACGGACAAATCAAAGCCCTGTGGATCGCCTGCACCAACCCGGCGCAGTCCCTGCCCGACCAACACAATGTGCGTGCCGCCCTTGAGGCGTGCCCCTTTGTGGTCCTGCAGGAAGCCTTCCGCACCACCGAAACCGCACCCTTTGCCGACCTGTTGCTGCCCGCCGCCAGTTGGGGCGAAAAAGAAGGCATGGTGACCAACTCCGAACGGCGCATTTCTCACGTGCGCCGAGCCATAACCCCGCCAGGTGAAGCACGCGCGGATTGGGCAATTACCGTAGATTTCGCTCAACGTCTGGAGAAACAGCTACGTCCAGGTCAACCCAGCCTGTTTGCGTTCGAGCATCCAACGCAGCTATTCGACGAGTTCAAGCACCTGACCCAGGGTCGCGACCTCGACCTGTCGGGTATCAACCACGCCCTGATCGACCGCCTGGGCCCGCAACAATGGCCGTTCCCTCAAGGGGCCGTCAGCGGTACGCCACGCCTTTACACCGACGGGATCTTCCCGACCGCCAACGGCCGCGCACGGTTCATGACCGAGCCTTACCGCGCCGCCAGGGAACAGCGTGACGCCCATTACCCGCTGACCCTGATGACCGGCCGCCTGCGCGATCAATGGCACGGCATGAGTCGCACCGGCACCGCGGCGCAATTGTTCGGACATGTCAGCGAAGCGCTGTTGAGCCTGCATCCGGACGACCTGCGCGAGCATCACCTGAGCAGTGGCGACCTGGTCAGCCTGAAGAGTCGTCGAGGCAGCGTGATTGTGGCGGTCGGCGCCGACGACAGCGTGCGACCGGGCCAGGCTTTTCTGCCCATGCACTGGGGCGATCGCTTTCTCAAGGGCGGAGTGAATGCCCTGACCCAGCCGGCGTTCGACCCGCTGTCCAAACAACCGGAATTGAAGCACAGCGGAGTGCGCATCGAGCCCGTTGCGCTGGCGTGGAAGCTGTTTGCCCTGGTGGAGGGTGACGTTCAACGACACTTTGAGGCGTTGCGACCGCTGTGCGAAGACTTTGCCTACGTCAGCCTCAGCCTTGCCGGACGTGAACGCCCGGCGCTGCTGATACGCGCGGCCAACACTCAGGCACCGGACCTGCAACGCTTGCAGGAGATCGATCACCACTTGGGCCTCATCGACGGACCCGTGCTGGCCTATGACGACCCGCAACGCTCAATCGGCAAACGAGTGCGTATCGAACAGGGACGCATCACCGCGATCCGCCTGGCGGGCGAAACCCTCGCCCAATATTGGCTGCAGGATCTCTGGCTCGAAGGGCGTGTCGACGAGCAACTGCGGCGCTGGTTGTTGGCGCCGTTGAGTGCCGCGCCTGGCAGCACCAGTGGCGTGTCAGGCGCGCAGAAAATTCTCTGTAACTGCAAAAACGTCAGTCAGGGCGCGGTGTGTCGCGAAATTGAAAACGGCCTGAATCTGCAGGAACTGAAGCAACAACTGGGTTGCGGCACGCAATGCGGCTCCTGCGTCCCGGAAATCAAGCGTCTATTGGCTGCCAACCTGCAGCCGTTAGCCATCACCTCGTGAGGAATCGAACATGAGCGCAAAAGTCTGGCTGGTAGGTGCTGGCCCCGGTGACCCAGAATTACTGACCCTCAAGGCCGTGCGGGCACTGGGCTCAGCCGATGTGGTGATGATCGATGACTTGGTCAATCCGGCGGTGCTGGAACATTGCCCACAGGCACGGGTAATAGCCGTGGGTAAACGCGGTGGTTGTCGATCGACCCCACAGGCATTTATCCATCGCCTGATGCTGCGCTACGCCCGTCAAGGCAAATGCGTGGTGCGACTCAAAGGAGGTGATCCGTGCATCTTCGGGCGCGGTGGCGAAGAGGCGCAGTGGTTGCGCGAACGCGACATAGACGTTGAACTGGTCAATGGCATCACCGCCGGCCTGGCGGGAGCGACTCAATGCGATATCTCCCTGACCCTGCGCGGTGTGGCCCGCGGCGTGACGCTGGTGACGGCCCATACCCAGGACGACAGCGAGCTTAATTGGAGCGCCCTGGCACAGGGTGGCACGACACTGGTGGTCTACATGGGCGTGGCCAAGCTTGCGGACATTCGCCAGCAACTGTTGACGGGTGGAATGGCGGCCGATACGCCGGTGGCCATGATTGAAAATGCCTCATTGCCGCATCAGCGCGAATGTCGGAGCAATCTTGCAAACATGCAGGAAGACGCCCACAGCTTTCATCTGAAAAGCCCGGCGATCCTGGTAATAGGCGCAGTAGCAGCTCGCATAGCCGCTGCCGATGTATTGCCGGAGCACGATTGGCGCACCCGGGCAGCCGTGTAAAACCCAAATCCCAGACAAAGAAAAACCCGGCCTCGGCCGGGTTTTTCAGAGCTGCGAAGCTAATTACTTAGCTTGAGCTTCAACCTGCGCTTCTACGCGACGGTTAACAGCGCGGCCAGCTTCAGTTGCGTTGTCAGCAACTGGGCGGGATTCGCCGTAACCAACGGAGCTAACGCGGCTAGCGTCGATGCCGTCTTTAACCAGAACTTGCTTAACAGCGTCAGCACGACGCTGGGACAGCTTCTGGTTGTAAGCGTCTGGACCTACGGAGTCAGTGTGACCTTCAACCACGGTGGTGGTCTGTGGGTACTGCTTCATGAAGTCAGCCAGGTTTTTCACGTCAGCGTAGCTGTTTGGCTTAACAACGGATTTGTCGAAGTCAAACTTGACGTCCAGCTCAACGCGAACAACTTCAGCAACCGGAGCTTCTGGCTCTGGTTCTGGAGCCGGTGCTACGACTGGAGCTGGAGCTACTGCGCCAGCGTTGCCGCCGAAGTTCACACCCAGACCAACCAGGGCGGAGTAGTCCCACTTGCCGTTGTCCAGACCGTAGTCAGCTTCAACGCCAGCACGGGCGAACAGGTTGTCGGTGAAGTAGTACTTAACACCGGTACCGATGATGGCTTGAGTGGTCTGATCGCGACCGCTGTGGCCGTCAGCCTGTACGTTGGTACGGCTCTGGTGACCGAAACCACCGGAAACGTATGGACGCAGGGAATCTACGCCAGCCTGACCGAAGTGGTAGGTACCCAGCAGGGAACCAGTGTCACCTTTGATCTTCTGGTTGCCAGTACCGTCGTTCGAACGGGTGTGGTGGGTCTGATCGTAGTTCAGATCGATCGAAACGTCGTCGGTCAGGAAGTAACCGATACGAGCGCCTGGGTTGAAGCCGTCTTCGATGTGCTTGACGCTATCGTTGTACTGCTTCTTGTAGAACAGCTCGCCTTCAACTGCGCCTTGGCCTTGTGCCAGAACGCCGAAAGAAGTAGCGGCAATAAGAGAACCAATGGCCAAGCCCAAGGTGTTTTTCAGTTTCATCCGTTAAATCCCCATCTGGTGATTGTAAAGCAGTCCCACAAACCGGGGGACAACTCGGCGACAAGTCTATCAGAACTTGCCTACACGTAAGAGATATTTGCGCCGAACTAAGTTTCAGCAATGCCTGCAAATTTCTCACGCAATTTATCTAGAGCGCGTTTGTACCGCATTTTTGTTGCACTCAAACCCATGTGCATGATGTCTGCGATCTCCTGAAACTCCAGCTCTGCGACAAATCGTAGCACCAGAATTTCCCGGTCAATCGGATTCACATACACCAACCAGCGATCAAGTCCGCCCTTCTCTTCAGGTTTCGGCGCCTTTTCTTCAGACGCTTCCTCGAGGGGGTCCAGACTCAAAGCGTCCATCAAGCGACGCTTTCGCCGTTCCTTTCGATACTGTGTGATGCACTCGTTGTACGTGATGCTATATAGCCATGTCTTGAACTTCGATTTGCCCTCGAAGTTCTTCAGACCGTACAGGACCTTGAGCATCACTTCCTGACAGACATCGTCCGCGTCGCGATCGTTCCCAAGATATCGTGCACAGACGTTAAATAAAGTTCTCTGGTAACGCCGCATCAGCTCTTCGTAAGCGCGCGTTACGTGAAACAGCTCGGTGTGCGAGCGCGCGACCAACTCCTCATCAGAGAGCTCGCGGGGGTCGTAGCGCGTGGATAGCGATTGGGCTTTATTCAAAACAAGTCGGGCCGACAGTCAGGTCAATGTCCACCGCAGCCCGAGGGTATCGGGCATTTTGCGGCGGCATACATTAGCAGGGTTTGCCGGGTTAGCGGCTACTAACATGCTGCTCCAGGAGGATCCGATTCGACAGTGAGACTAGCTCACCCTCATCAGTCAGCAATGTAGTTTTAACCGTGCCGATCTCTTCGATCTGCCCTTCGACCTCGCCAACACGCACTTGTTGCCCAACCTGATACAGCTCACGCACATAAATTCCCGCGAGAATCTGACCGGCGATTTCCCGGCTCCCCAATCCCATGGCCAATGCAACAGCCAGACCAACGGTTATCAAAACGATGACGATGACGTGGTTGAGCAGGTCGGTCTTGACCTCCAACTGGCTGATCGCCACCGAAATACTGATGATGATCACCAGCCCCTGGGCAATTCGCCCAAGGCCCGACGCGTAATCCAGACCTACCCCTTCAGCGGCGCCGCGCACCAGGCCATTGGCCAGTTGCGCCAGCAAAACCCCCACCAGCAACACCAGCGCGGCGCCGAATACTTTCGGCAAATACAACGCAAGCATGTCGAGCGTAGCCGAAACTCGCTCCAAGCCAAGGGATTCGGCGGCTGAAACCAAAAAAATTAGTAAAACGAACCAATAAACGATCTTGCCGATCAAGGTCGAGATCGGCACCTGCAGCCCTGCGCGGGACATCAGCTTGGTCAGTCCGGTCCCGCCCATCAGGCGATCCAGGCCCAGCTTTGCCAGCAATTTGGACAACAAGGTGTCCAGCAGCTTGGCCACGACAAAGCCCAGCAACAGCACCACCAGGGCGCCGAACAGGTTGGGAATAAAGTTCGCTACTTTGGTCCACAAGGCGGTCATTGCCGTGACGAGGCTCTGAGTCCAGAGATCAAGTTCCATATTCAATCAGCCTTATCAGCAGTGCGAGCAGAGGGTTTACGACGGGAAACCGGCGAGACATGGGCCGATCCGTTATTCAGGGCGATCATCAGCGCGGGCAGCCAGCGGCCCAACAGGCTGAACAGGTCACCGGCGCCGACCTGGCGGTTGGCGGTTTTCAGCACACGCCCCAGGCACGCATCATCGTCGCGAGTGGACGGAGACGCCTGGAGCATGTCACGCAAAGACTGTTCAAACGGATCGTGCATACGCACCTCTCGTGATATCTGTGAAAGACGCGATCAAATTTCTTCGGGTCACATGACGCGCCTTCATACCCAACGCAAACGCCGGAACAACCACCACTGGCCAAGCGCCACGGAGACCATCAGCAGGCAGGCAATCAAAAAGCCATAGGGGCTCGCGGAAAACGGAATGCCACCAACGTTGATACCCAGCAGACCGGTCAGAAAACTCATCGGCAAAAAGATTCCGGTGATGATTCCGAAGCGGTACATCGTGCGATTCATCTTCACCGAAAGACGCCGGTCTTCGGCCTCCAGCACCAGCCCCACGCGCTCTCGAGTCAATTCCAGCTCTTCGAGATATCGGGTCAGGCTGTTGTTCAATTCGTTCCAGTAGTCGCCGTCATCTTCGACGAACCAGGGCAGTTTGATCCGCGTCAACTGACCGAAAATATCCCGCTGCGGAGCCAGAAATCGCTTGAGCCCGGCGGCCCGGCGACGGATCTGCAGAATAGAGCCATGCTCCGGGGCATACCGTTCGTCGGCATCCAGTTTTTCTTCTTCCTCATCGACCACTTCCGAGAGGTCGCCCACCAGATCCTGCACCTTGTGGGTAAGGAACTGCGCCATATAGAGGATAAGTTCGGAGGTGGTTTTAGGCCCCTTGCCCTCTGCCAGATGCACCAACAATTCGTCGGTGGCGCGCAAGGGCCGCAAACGCAGGGAAATGACCCGCTGGGCGGAGGCGAAGATGCGCACCGAGACCATATCTTCCGGCTCGGCGCCCGGATTGAGGTTGACCCCGCGCAGAAACAGCAGCAACTCGGCGTCCGGCAGCGCCAACAGGCGCGGCCGGGTGTTTTCTTCGAGCAGCAGGTCGCAGCTGAACTCACTCAGGCCGCTGGATTTACGCAGCCAGGTCTGGGTCTGCGGGTGACTGCGATCCCAGTGCAGCCAAAGGCTTTCGTGGGCCTGCAGTTGCAGGTCATCGAGTTCAGTCCGGGCAATCGAACGCGCACCGCCTTTGCCATCCAGCACCAGGGCGTGAACCAGCCCCCACTGCGCGTTTTCTTCCTCGAACATCCTTACCCCTGTCTGCTCAGTGTTTATTCAGGCATTTTCAGCGGGCTTGGCGAGACGATCACGCCGTTGTTGTCCGCATAAATGTACTGACCCGGATGGAAGGTGATACCGGCGAAGGTCACCGGGACATTCATCTCACCGAGACCGCGACGGTCGGTCTTCTTCGGATGGCTGGCGAGCGCCTGCACCCCGAGGTCGGTTTGCGCGATCACGTCGACATCGCGGATGCAGCCGTAGATCACCAGGCCTTCCCAACCGTTTTTCGCGGCTTTCTCGGCGATCATGTCGCCCAGCAGCGCGCAACGCAGGGAACCACCGCCATCGACCACCAGCACCTTGCCCTTGCCATCCAGTTCAGCCTGTTCCTTGACCCGCGAGTTGTCTTCAAAACACTTGATGGTCACGATTTCGCCGCCGAAGGAATCACGGCCGCCAAAATTGCTGAACATGGGCTCCAGCACCTGCACCAGTTCCGGGTAGGCATCGCACAAGTCGGGAGTGATGTAATGATTCATCGAAAAACTCCTGTAAAGAGGAAGACAACCGAGGCTGTCACGATAAATGAAACGAGCGCCGAGGGGTGTGGTTTAACGCGCATTTATCACGAACACCAGGATCACATCGCCACTTAAAGTGACCAGAAAAGCTCAATTCGTCATATCTTAACCGCTGGCTACCCGAAGCGAAACGCCCTTGTCAGAGCCTCCGGTTCAGCTGACAGCGGCAAGATTGGCAGTATTTGCCAGCAGCGGCGCCTGCGGATTCGCCAGCCAACGTTGAACCAGCGGCCAGACCTCGGCTTGCGCGGCCTTGCTGACGAGCATTTCGACATGCCCGAAGTTGTCGGCAAAGCCTTGCTCACGGCCCAGGCACACGAACTGCTTGTGCGCCGAGCCGATCTGCGCGAACAGTTTGCGACAAGCCCAGTCCGGATCCTGGTGATCGTTGCTGGCACTGACCGCCAATACCGGCACTGTGACCTCGGCGAGGCCGGCCCACCAGTCCTTGTCGGCATCGCCAAAGCGACCGAACAAGCCGTACCAACGCATGCTTTCGATGGCCAGGCCGATCGGTTCGTCTTCCGGGCCGCGCTTGAGGCGTGAACCCGACAGTTGCGCGAAACGCTTGAGAATGAAGCGCCCGCTCCACTCCACCGGAGGGATTTTCAACGGCCAGTAGGTGCGGCTGACCTGAGTGCCGAAAAACGCCGCACTGGCGACCTCGGTTTCGGTCAGGTATTGCCCGCCCAAGGCAGCAGCCAGTGTGATGCCGCCCAGGGAGTGACCGATCCAGTGCGGCGCCTGGCCGCTCTGCTCGCAAACGAACGCGGCGATGGCCGGCAGGTCGTAGCGGGCGTAGTCGGCAACACGGTTCTTGCGGTATTGCTGATTGCGCTGCGACAGGCCATGGCCGCGCATTTCCGGAATCCACACATCGAAACCGGCGCGCGCCAGGTACGCGCCCAATCCAAGGCCCTTGGGGGAAAACCAGAACCGCCGGTTGGAAAAACTGCCGTGCAGCAAGATCACCGGAACGCCGCGCAATGCGGGTTCGTCGGCCATGCCCAGGCGGGTGACCGCGATCTCGACGGTGCCATCCGGGCTGTTGCCCGGTTTCAGGCGATAGACGTCCTCGCTCAGATCGCCACGACGTTCGGCGCTGATCAAGGCGACAGGAAACAGGTTACTGCTGCTTTGCATATTCTTCTTGCACAAAAAAGGGCGGCGTCCAGAGGAGCCCGCCCTGCTTTAAATCCGAACAACTCCCCGCCCTTTGCAGGAGCGAGGGAGCCGCTCACACTACATCAAGCCGAAGCCTGACCTTCTGCCAGGAAGAACCAGGTTTCCAGTACGGAGTCCGGGTTCAGCGAAACGCTTTCGATGCCCTGCTCCATCAGCCACTTGGCCAGGTCCGGGTGATCGGAAGGCCCCTGACCGCAGATGCCGATGTACTTGCCGGCCTTGTTGCAAGCGGCAATCGCGTTGGCCAGCAGCTTCTTGACCGCCGGATTACGCTCATCGAACAGGTGCGCGATGATTCCGGAGTCGCGGTCCAGGCCCAGGGTCAGTTGGGTCAGGTCGTTGGAGCCGATGGAGAAGCCGTCGAAGAATTCGAGGAACTCTTCAGCGAGGATCGCGTTGGACGGCAGTTCGCACATCATGATGATGCGCAGGCCGTTTTCACCGCGAGCCAGACCGTTCTCCGCCAGCAGGTCGATCACCTGGCTCGCCTCGCCCAGGGTGCGGACGAACGGCACCATGATCTCGACGTTGGTCAGGCCCATCTCGTTGCGCACGCGTTTCAGGGCGCGGCACTCGAGCTCGAAGCAGTCACGGAACGCTTCGCTGATGTAACGCGAAGCGCCACGGAAGCCGAGCATCGGGTTTTCTTCTTCCGGCTCGTAGAGCTTGCCGCCGATCAGGTTGGCGTATTCGTTGGACTTGAAGTCCGACAAGCGCACGATGACCTTTTTCGGATAGAAGGCAGCGGCCAGAGTGCTGATACCCTCGACCAACTTCTCGACGTAGAAGCCGACCGGGTCGTCGTAACCGGCGATACGCTTGTCGACGCTTTCCTTGATGTCAGCCGGCAGGCCGTCGTAGTTCAGCAGTGCCTTGGGGTGCACGCCGATCATGCGGTTGATGATGAATTCCAGACGGGCCAGGCCGACACCGGCGTTCGGCAGCTGGGCGAAGTCGAAGGCGCGGTCCGGGTTGCCGACGTTCATCATGATCTTGAACGGCAATTCAGGCATGGCGTCGACCGAGTTCTTCTTCACGTCGAAGCCCAGTTCGCCTTCGAAGATGAAACCGGTGTCGCCTTCGGCGCAGGAAACAGTCACGCCCTGGCCGTCTTTCAACAGTTGAGTGGCGTTACCGCAACCGACGACTGCCGGAATACCCAGTTCGCGAGCGATGATCGCCGCGTGGCAGGTACGACCGCCACGGTTGGTGACGATGGCGCTGGCGCGCTTCATGACCGGCTCCCAGTCCGGGTCGGTCATATCGGAAACCAGTACGTCGCCTGGCTGGACCTTGTCCATCTCGGACACGTCCTTGATGATCCGCACCTTGCCGGCGCCGATGCGCTGGCCAATGGCACGGCCTTCCACCAGCACGGTGCCGGTTTCCTTCAACAGGTAACGTTCCATGACGTTGGCCTGGGTGCGGCTCTTCACGGTTTCAGGACGCGCCTGAACGATGTACAGCTTGCCGTCGTCACCGTCCTTGGCCCATTCGATGTCCATCGGGCACTGGTAGTGCTTCTCGATGATCATCGCCTGCTTGGCCAACTCGCTGACTTCGGCATCGGTCAGGCAGAAACGCGCGCGCTCGGCCTTGTCGACATCGACAGTCTTGACCGAACGACCGGCCTTGGCCTCGTCGCCGTAGATCATCTTGATCGCTTTGCTGCCCAGGTTACGACGCAGGATCGCCGGACGACCAGCCGCCAGCGTGCCCTTGTGCACGTAGAACTCATCCGGGTTCACCGCGCCTTGTACGACGGTTTCGCCCAGGCCGTAAGCGCCGGTGATGAACACCACGTCACGGAAGCCGGATTCTGTATCGAGGGTGAACATCACGCCGGCGGTGCCAGTTTCCGAACGCACCATGCGCTGCACACCGGCAGACAGGGCGACCAGTTTGTGGTCAAAGCCCTGGTGGACGCGGTAGGAAATGGCACGGTCGTTGAACAGGGAAGCGAAGACTTCCTTGGCGGCGCGGATGACGTTCTCGACGCCACGGATGTTCAGGAAGGTTTCCTGCTGGCCGGCGAACGAAGCGTCCGGCAAGTCTTCGGCGGTGGCCGACGAACGCACGGCTACGGCGACGTCCGGGTTGCCAGCCGACAGCGCAGCGAACGCGGTGCGGATTTCGGCATTCAGTTTTTCAGGGAACTCGGCTTCCATGATCCATTGACGGATCTGTGCGCCGGTCTTGGCCAGGGCGTTGACGTCGTCGACGTCCAGGGCATCCAGGGCGTCGTGAATCTGCTGGTTCAGGCCGCTCAGTTCGAGGAAATCACGATAAGCCTGTGCGGTCGTGGCAAAGCCACCAGGTACCGATACACCGGCACCTGCGAGGTTGCTGATCATCTCGCCCAGGGATGCGTTCTTGCCCCCCACATGCTCAACATCGTGTTTGCCGAGCTTATCGAGGGAAACTACGTACTCTACCAAGGTGATCTCTCCACTAACTGTGTTGGAAAAGCTCAGGGTACCGGCGGCTCAGGGGAGCATTTGCCAGCAATATGGCCTGGACCTGGAAAATAAGTGAGAATGCGGGCCAATCCGGGCCGGCAAAATCGCGCCTATCATATCCAAGAATCGTCACTAGCTTAAGGCCCAAGGTGCAAATGAAACGATCTGCGTTCTTTATTTCCGACGGCACGGGCATCACTGCCGAAACCCTGGGTCAAAGTCTGTTGGCGCAGTTCGAAAATGTTACTTTCAGCAAATTCACGCGGCCCTATATCGACAGCGTGGATAAAGCCCGCGCCATGGTACAACAAATCAATACAGCCGCCGAAAAGGACGGCTTCCGGCCGATCATCTTCGACACCATCGTCAACCAGGACATTCGTGAGATCCTCGCCACGTCCAACGGTTTCATGATCGACATTTTCTCGACCTTCCTGGCGCCCCTGGAGCAGGAATTGAGCGAGCACTCGTCCTACTCCGTAGGCAAATCCCACTCCATCGGGCACAACTCCAATTACATGGAGCGCATCGAGGCGGTGAACTTCGCGCTGGACAACGACGACGGCGCCCGCACCCACTACTACGACAAGGCCGACCTGATCCTGGTGGGCGTGTCGCGCTGCGGCAAGACCCCGACCTGCCTGTACATGGCCATGCAATTCGGCATCCGCGCGGCCAACTACCCGCTGACCGAAGACGACATGGAACGCCTGCAATTGCCGGCCGCCCTGCGCGCCCACCAGCACAAACTGTTCGGCCTGACCATCGACCCCGACCGCCTGACCGCGATCCGCAACGAGCGCAAGCCCAACAGCCGCTATTCGAGCTACGCCCAGTGCGAGTTCGAAGTGCGCGAGGTGGAAAACCTGTTCCGCCGCGAGAACATCCCGAATATCAACTCCACGCACTTTTCGGTAGAAGAAATCTCGGCGAAGATCCTCGTTGAAAAAGGTGTCGAACGCCGGTTCAAGTGACCCCGCCGGCGACTAAATCGGGGGGCGATCACGCCCCCATCGCCGCAATGTCCATGCCCTGCCCCAATGCGCTTGCCACCGCTTCAACCCCCTCCAGTAGCAACCGGTCATCACCGCTGGCGTTGCAGACACTCAGCCGAATCCCCTGGGGCACCGCGCCATGACCGACGGCGAACGCCTCGGCCGTGGCGACCAGGTAGCCACGCTGCTTCAGTTCGGCCTCAATCTGAGAGGCGCGCCACGGTTCCGGTACTTCGATCCAGACATGCGGGCTGTGTCGCTGAGTTCGATAAATCAAGCCTTGCAGCAGCGGCATCACCAACGCTTTACGACGGCTGATTTCGGTAACCTGCTGCGCAAGCAGTCGCTGGGCCGTACCGCTTTCAATCCACGATCGAGCCAGTTCCATGGACAAAGGTGTCGCCATCCAGCAAGACGCCCGTACCGCTGCCGACAGACGAGTGGCCAATGCCTGCGGCGCATGCAAATAACCCACCCGCAATCCTGCCGATACGGCCTTGCTGAGGCTGGCAATCAACACCGTGCGTTCAGGGGCAAAATAGCTCAGCGGCAGCGGTCGATCCTGAGCCAATACAGCGTGGGCTTCGTCCTCGATAATCAACAGATTATGCGCACGACACACCTCGACCAGTTCCGCCCGCCTGGCAAGTGACATCACTGCCGCCGTGGGATTTTGGATAGTCGGCGTGCAATACAGCGCCGCGACCCGATGATGACGACACACTTCATCCAGCGCTGCCGGTATCAGTCCTTCAGCGTCCATCGCCAGACCGATGAGTTTTATGCCGAGACCGCGTGCGATGCTGATCAGCCCCGGGTAGGTCAATTGCTCGGTGACCAGCGTGTCGCCGGCCTTGAGCAACGCCATCAAGGTGCAGGACAGACCGTGCTGGGCGCCGTTGACGCAAATCACCTGCTCGGCGTCGGCAACAAAACCGCCATGACTGATCCACTGCGCACCCGCTACGCGACAGGCCAAAAAGCCGGCTTCATCGGTGTAGCCGCCAATGCGCTGCATGGCTTGGAAATCAGCGGCCAGGGCCTGCAATCCCTGACTCATCAACAGGGTGTCATACCCGGGAATCGGCTGGTTGCGACTCATGTCGAAATACGGCTGTGGCTCAACGCTGACGTTTCGAAAACCGCCATCACGCACGCGCTCCAAACCTTGCTCGCGGACATAGGTGCCATCACCTACCCGGGCGACCACTTTGCCCAGGCGCTCCAGTTCGGCATAAGCGCGACTGATGGTCCCCACTGTCACGCCGAGGCTGTCGGCCAATAGCCGGTGGGGCGGTAACTTGCAGCCCGCCGCAATCACACCGTCGGCGATGCCCTGCTCCACGCCGTCCGCCAAGCGCTGGTACTTGACCCCGGCACCATTGAGCAAGGCATCCCGCAGGATTGACACCATGGCAATACTTACTTTGACAGCCATATCAACCCCTAATAGCGTGCCGAAAACAGGTTCAATTAGAGATAGACCTTTTTCATGACCAGATCAATTGTCGCAAGCGACACTGCAAGGACGGCTAACACCCACTGGCTAGCGGGTATGGTAACCAGCCTGCTGTTTCTCGTTGTGTGCCTGAGTTGGGGCACTACCTGGCTGGGGATCAAAATCGCCGTCGAGAGCGTGCCGCCGCTGACGGCGGCCGGGCTGCGCTTTTTGATTGCGTTCCCGCTGTTCCTGGGCTTCGCCGCCTGGCGCCGCGAACCGCTGATGTTCCCCAAGGGCAGCCGCTGGTTTTTCCTGTTCGTCACCCTGGCGTACTTCAGCCTGCCGTACTACTTGCTCAACTACGGCGAGATGCACGTCTCATCGGGGCTCACCGCATTGCTGTTCAGCTGCATGCCGGTGTTCATCCTGATCTTCACCGCGCTGTTTCTGCGCGAAAGAATTTACGCCTCGCAAGTACTGGGAATCGCCATTGGCTTTGCCAGCCTGTTCATGATCATTCGCAGCCAGGGCTTGCACCTGGATCATGCGGAGCTGTTCGGTGTGCTGGCAATTCTGACGGCGGCGATCCTGCACGCGCTGTGCTACGTGGTGACCAAGAAACACGGCAGCGCCATCAGCGTCATCACCTACAACACCCTGCCCATCGGCATTGCCGGGCTGATGCTGTTTGTCGCCGGCCTGGGGCTGGAGAACCCAAACTTTTCGGCCATCAGCGCACGCTCATGGGGCGCCCTGCTGTACTTGGGATTGGTGGCTTCGGTGGGCGGATTTATCGTGTACTTCCTGCTGCTCAAGCGCTTGAGCCCAATCATCCTGTCGTTCGTGTTCATCATCTTTCCGGTGTTCGCGGTGATGATTGGCGCGTGGTACGAGGGGCAGGAGATTTCAGCGCAATTGATGGGTTATTCGGCGGTGCTGCTGGCAGGGTTTGCGATTACCAAACTGCCGGTGGAGAGGTGGTTCAAACGCTGAAAACTTGCTGTGGGAGCAGCCCGGGCGGCGTTCCGCTGCTCGCGATGGCAGAGTGTCAGGCAACATCAATTCTGCCTGTGCCAACACCATCGCGAGCAAGGGTGCGGGGTGACTAGAAGCAGTCACCCGGCACGCGCACCCAGCCTTCCATCAACACCCGCGCACTGCGGCTCATGATGGCTTTGGTGACGGTCCATTCGCCATCGACCAGATTAGCCTCGGCGCCGACGCGCAAGGTGCCGGATGGGTGGCCGAAGCGTACAGCGTTGCGCTCGATACCGCCGGCCGCCAGGTTCACCAGGGTGCCGTTGATTGCAGCCGCAGTGCCGATGGCCACGGCGGCGGTGCCCATCATGGCGTGGTGCAATTTGCCCATGGACAAGGCCCGCACCAGCAGGTCGACATCCCCGGTCGCCACCGGCTTGCCGCTGGAAGATACGTAATCGGTCGCCGGCGCAACGAACGCCACTTTCGGCGTGTGCTGACGCTTGGCCGCTTCGTCGACATTGGCGATCAGGCCCATGCGCAACGCGCCGTAGGCACGGATGGTTTCGAACATCTGCAGCGCTTTCGCGTCACCGTTGATCGCGCCCTGCAGCTCGGTCCCGGTATAGCCGATGTCCTGTGCATTGATAAAAATTGTCGGGATGCCAGCGTTAATCATGGTCACTTTCAAGGTGCCAACGCCTGGAACCTCGAGATCGTCGACCAGGTTGCCGGTGGGGAACATTGAACCACCCGCGCCCTCTTCCTCGGCTGCCGGGCTGATGAATTCCAGCTGCACTTCGGCGGCCGGAAAGGTCACGCCGTCGAGTTCGAAATCACCGGTTTCCTGCACCGCGCCATCGGTCACTGGTACGTGAGCGATGATGGTCTTGCCGATGTTGGCCTGCCAGATGCGCACCACGGCCACGCCGTTGTGCGGCACACGGCCGGCGTCGACCAGGCCGCTGCTGATGGCGAAGGAACCGACGGCTGCCGAGAGGTTGCCGCAGTTGCCGCTCCAGTCGACAAAAGGCTTGTCGATCGAGACCTGGCCGAATAGGTAGTCAACGTCGTGATCGGCCTTGATGCTTTTGGACACGATCACCGTCTTGCTGGTGCTCGATGTCGCCGCGCCCATGCCATCGATCTGTTTTTCATAAGGGTCGGGACTGCCGATGACCCGCAGCAGCAATGCGTCGCGGGACGGGCCCGGGACCTGCGCCGACTCGGGCAGATCCTGCAGGCTGAAGAACACGCCTTTGCTGGTGCCGCCGCGCATATAGGTGGCGGCAATTTTGATTTGCGGTGCGTGAGCCATGATGCTCCTTTTGGCCTGCGCGGAACCTGCGTCCCGCGCGGCGCGTCGGGGGTTAAACGGCGGCTGCCGATTCGAGGAAGTCCTGGGCAAAACGCTGCAGCACGCCACCGGCCTCGTAGATCGAAACTTCTTCGGCGGTGTCGAGGCGGCAGGTCACCGGCACCGACACCTGCTCACCGTTCTTGCGAGTGATGACCAGGGTCAGGGTCGCACGCGGAGTGCGCTCGCCGACCACGTCGTAGGTTTCGGTACCGTCGATGCCGAGAGTCTTGCGGTCGGTGCCCGGCTTGAACTCCAGCGGCAACACGCCCATGCCCACCAGATTGGTGCGGTGGATGCGCTCGAAACCTTCGGCGGCAATCGCTTCGACACCGGCCAGGCGCACGCCCTTGGCCGCCCAGTCACGGGACGAGCCCTGGCCGTAGTCGGCACCGGCGATGATGATCAGCGGCTGTTTGCGGTCCATGTAGGTTTCGATCGCTTCCCACATACGCATCACTTGGCCTTCCGGCTCGACACGGGCCAGCGAACCCTGCTTGACCTTGCCGTTTTCCTGGACCATTTCGTTGAACAGTTTCGGGTTGGCAAAGGTTGCGCGCTGCGCGGTCAGGTGGTCGCCACGGTGGGTCGCGTAGGAGTTGAAGTCCTCTTCCGGCAGGCCCATTTTCGCCAGGTATTCGCCAGCGGCGCTGTCCATCATGATCGCGTTGGATGGCGACAGGTGGTCGGTGGTGATGTTGTCCGGCAGCACCGCCAATGGACGCATGCCCTTGAGCGGACGCGCGCCGGCCAGTGCGCCTTCCCAGTACGGCGGACGGCGAATGTAGGTGCTCATTTCACGCCACTCGTACAGCGGCGCCACTTTCGGGCCGGTGTCTTCGTGGATCGCGAACATCGGGATGTAGACCTGGCGGAACTGCTCCGGCTTGACCGAGGCCTTGACCACGGCGTCGATTTCCTCGTCGCTTGGCCAGATGTCTTTCAGGCGGATTTCCTTGCCGTCAACCACGCCCAACACGTCTTTTTCAATGTCGAAACGGATGGTCCCGGCAATAGCGTATGCCACCACCAGCGGCGGCGAGGCGAGGAACGCCTGCTTGGCGTACGGGTGGATCCGGCCGTCGAAGTTACGGTTACCGGACAGCACGGCGGTGGCGTACAGGTCACGGTCGATGATCTCTTGCTGGATCACCGGGTCCAGTGCACCGGACATGCCGTTGCAGGTGGTGCAGGCGAAGGCCACGACACCGAAACCAAGCTGGTCCAGCTCTTGGGTCAGGCCTGCCTCGTCGAGGTACAGCGCCACGGTTTTCGAGCCCGGGGCCAGGGACGATTTGACCCATGGCTTGCGGGTCAGGCCCAGCTTGTTGGCGTTACGCGCCAGCAGGCCGGCGGCAATCACGTTGCGCGGGTTGCTGGTGTTGGTGCAGCTGGTGATCGCCGCGATGATCACCGCGCCGTCCGGCATCTGGCCAGGGACTTCTTCCCATTTGCCGGAAATGCCTTTGGCGGCCAGGTCCGACACCGCGACACGGGCGTGCGGGTTGCTCGGGCCGGCCATATTGCGCACCACCGACGACAGGTCGAAGGTCAGGCCGCGCTCGTATTGCGCGCCTTTGAGGCTGTCTGCCCACAGGCCAACCTGCTTGGCGTAGCTCTCCACCAATTGCACTTGCTCGTCTTCACGGCCGGTGAGTTTGAGATAGTCGATGGTCTGCTGATCGATGTAGAACATCGCTGCGGTGGCGCCGTATTCCGGGGCCATGTTGGAAATGGTTGCGCGGTCGCCGAGGGTCAGGGCCGAGGCGCCTTCGCCGAAGAACTCCAGCCAGGCACCCACGACTTTTTGCTTGCGCAGGAACTCGGTCAGCGCCAGCACCATGTCAGTGGCGGTGATGCCCGGTTGCAGTTTGCCGGTCAATTCGACGCCGACGCTTTCCGGCAGGCGCATCCAGGACGCACGACCGAGCATCACACTCTCGGCTTCCAGGCCACCCACGCCAATGGCGATCACACCCAGCGCATCGACGTGCGGGGTGTGGCTGTCGGTGCCGACGCAGGTATCAGGGAAGGCCACGCCATCACGGACCTGGATCACCGGAGACATTTTCTCCAGGTTGATCTGGTGCATGATGCCGTTGCCTGGCGGGATCACGTCGACGTTCTTGAACGCCTTCTTGGTCCAGTTGATGAAGTGGAAACGGTCTTCGTTACGGCGGTCTTCGATAGCGCGGTTCTTCTCGAACGCCTCGGGATCGAAACCACCGCGCTCGACGGCCAGGGAGTGGTCGACGATCAATTGGGTCGGCACCACCGGATTGACTTGCGCCGGGTCACCGCCTTGCAGGGCGATGGCGTCACGCAGGCCGGCGAGGTCGACCAGCGCGGTCTGGCCGAGAATGTCGTGGCAGACCACGCGGGCGGGGAACCACGGGAAGTCGAGATCGCGCTTGCGCTCGATAAACTGCTTCAGGGATTCGGTGAGCGTGGCCGGATCACAGCGACGCACAAGGTTTTCCGCCAGCACGCGGGAGGTGTACGGCAGGGTGTCGTAGGCGCCAGGCTGAATGGCTTCGACCGCCGCACGGACGTCGAAGTAATCCAGTTGGCTGCCTGGCAGCGATTTGCGAAATTCTGTGTTCATCGTCGGGACTCGGTCACGGTAGTTTCAAGAGGTGGGGCCAGGCGCCGAATTCGAAATTCACACTGTCCACTGTGGGAGCTGGCCTGCCAGCGATGGTGGGTCATTCAACATCATCATTGATTGACCCACCGCCATCGCGAGCAGGCTCGTTCCTACAGGGATCTGCGTTGATTCAGATCCCGCTACCGGCCCCCACCATTCAGCGTTGTTCGATTGGCACGAACTTGCGCTGTTCGACGCCGGTGTACTCGGCGCTCGGGCGGATGATGCGGTTGTTGGCACGCTGTTCGAACACATGCGCCGCCCAGCCAGTCAGGCGCGAGCAGACGAAGATTGGCGTGAACAGCTTGGTCGGGATGCCCATGAAGTGGTACGCCGAGGCATGGTAGAAATCGGCGTTGGGGAACAGTTTCTTCTGCTCCCACATGGTCTTGTCGATGGCTTCCGAAACCGGGAACAACACGTTGTCGCCCACTTCGTCAGCGAGTTTTTTCGACCAACCCTTGATCACTTCGTTACGCGGATCGCTGTCTTTGTAGATCGCATGGCCGAAGCCCATGATCTTGTCCTTGCGCTCCAGCATGCCGAGGGTGCCCTTGATCGCCTCTTCAGGCGAATTGAAGCGCTCGATCATTTCCATCGCCGCTTCGTTGGCGCCACCGTGCAGCGGACCGCGCAGCGAGCCGATGGCGGCGGTGATGCAGGAGAACAGGTCGGACAGGGTCGAGGCACAGACGCGCGCGGTGAAGGTCGAGGCGTTGAACTCGTGCTCGGCGTAGAGAATCAGCGAAACGTTCATCACCTTGACGTGCAGCTCGCTCGGCTTCTTGTCGTGCAGCAGGTGCAGGAAGTGCCCGCCGATTGACTCTTCGTCGCTCACGCAGTCGATGCGCTTGCCATCGTGGCTGAAGCGATACCAGTAGGTCATGATCGCCGGGAATGCGGCCAGCAGGCGGTCGGTCTTGTCGTGCTGCTCGGAGAAATCGTTCTCCGCTTCCAGGTTGCCGAGGAACGAGCAACCGGTGCGCATCACATCCATCGGATGGGCGTCGGCCGGAATGCGCTCCAGCACTTCCTTCAGCGCTTGCGGCAGGTCGCGCAGCTTGCTCAGCTTGGTCACGTAGGCAGCCAGTTGCGCCTTGCTCGGCAATTCGCCGTAGAGCAACAGGTAGGCCACTTCTTCGAAGCGCGCCTCGGCCGCCAGTTCGCGCACGTCATAACCGCGATACGTCAGGCCTGCGCCTTCCTGGCCAACGGTGGACAGTGCAGTTTGTCCGGCCACCTGGCCACGGAGCCCGGCGCCACTCAGTACTTTTGCTTCGGCCATTGCTGTCTCCAGTTTTCTTGAATTTGTTAGGGAATCGGCAAATACATTGATCGGGATTCACACCCGACCTTGTAGGAGCGAGCCTGCTCGCGATGCAGGTCCCGACACCACGGTGTGTCAGGGGGCCCGCGTTATCGTTGACGCCCATCGCGAGCGGGCTCGCTCCTACAGGTACAGGGGGTTCATCATTTTTTCGCGGCGAACAACGCATCGAGCTTCTGCTCGAAGGTGTGGTAGTCGATGCGATCGTAGAGCTCCATGCGAGTCTGCATGGTGTCGATGACATTTTGCTGGGTGCCATCGCGGCGGATTGCGGTGTAGACGTTTTCCGCGGCCTTGTTCATGGCGCGGAACGCCGACAGCGGGTACAGCACCAGCGACACATCGGCGGCCTTGAGCTGCTCGGTGGTGTACAGCGGGGTGGCGCCGAATTCGGTGATGTTGGCCAGGATCGGCGCTTTCACACGGCTGGCGAACAGCTTGTACATTTCCAGCTCAGTAATGGCTTCCGGGAACACCATGTCGGCACCGGCTTCGATGCACGCGGCGGCGCGATCCAGCGCCGACTCCAGGCCTTCAACGGCCAGGGCGTCGGTACGGGCCATGATCACGAAGCTGTCATCGGTACGGGCATCGACGGCGGCCTTGATGCGATCGACCATTTCCTGCTGAGTGACGATTTCCTTGTTCGGGCGGTGACCGCAACGCTTGGCGCCAACCTGGTCTTCGATGTGAATCGCCGCAGCGCCGAACTTGATCATCGACTTCACGGTACGGGCCACGTTGAAGGCCGAGGAACCGAAACCGGTGTCGACATCGACCAGCAGTGGCAGGTCGCAGACGTCGGTGATGCGGCGGACGTCGGTCAGCACGTCATCCAGGCCGGTGATGCCCAGGTCCGGCACGCCGAGGGAGCCGGCAGCGACGCCGCCACCCGACAGATAAATAGCTTTGAAACCGGCGCGCTTGGCCAGCAGCGCATGGTTGGCGTTGATTGCGCCGACCACTTGCAACGGTTGCTCGCTGGCAACCGCATCACGGAAACGCTGGCCTGGTGTGCTCTTGTTGGAACTCATGACTCACCTCGTGGAGTGACTGTCTGATGGGCGCCGTCCTGATAGTGACGGGCGATGTTGCGTTTCGAGGCGCCGATGTGACGGCGCATCAGTAACTCGGCCAGCTCACCGTCACGGTCGGCGATGGCATCGAGAATTCGGTGGTGCTCAGCGAACGCCTGGCGCGGCCGATTGGGCGTGGCGGAAAACTTCATGCGATACATACGCACCAATTGATACAGCTCGCCGCAGAGCATTTGGGTCAGCGTGCGGTTGCCGCTGCCCTGGATGATTCGGTAGTGGAAGTCGAAATCGCCTTCCTGCTGGTAGTAGCCGACACCGGCCTGGAACGCGGCATCACGCTCGTGGGTTTCCAGCACCTGGCGCAGCTCGTCGATTTCTTCATTGCTCATGCGCTCGGCGGCCAAACGACAGGCCATGCCTTCGAGGGACTCGCGAATTTCGTAGAGCTCAATCAGCTCGGCGTGGTTCAGCGATACCACACGGGCGCCGACATGGGGCACGCGCACCAGCAGGCGCTGACCTTCGAGACGGTGTATCGCCTCGCGCAGCGGGCCGCGACTGATGCCGTAGGTGCGCGCCAGCTCCGGCTCGGAGATTTTGCTACCCGGGGCGATGTCGCCTTTGACGATGGCTGCCTGAATACGCCGGAAGACGTTTTCAGAGAGGGTCTCCGAATCGTCAGGGGTAATCACCGGGGGATCGAGTTGATCCAGCATATTGTCGACACCTTGTAAGTCAATGAGGCAAAAACTAACCAATATCCTCATCGCAGTCAAAGGAAATAGTGAGATTGTCGACAATCGTCTAATAAACGTTTTTGCTAAAGCAAAATCAAAGGACCGCCTCGGCGCTGGCACCAGAAAAACAGCGTGTTAGAATGCCGCCCGCATTTGCCTGTCATCTTCGCGTGATAGGCATACGAGGGCGCTTGTGCAGTTAATGCCAGTCTCCTTGAACTGAAGAATGGACAGCAACGCGCCAGGATTTATGAGACTCAAGCACCTCCCTTCATTACTTTGCCTTCTCTGCCTGCCAGGCCTCGGTCATGCAGGCGAAAAAACCGTGTACGGCCTCAACGAGTACGCCCAACTGTCAGGCATCGACCTGGAAGTCGCGGCCAAGCTCGACACCGGGGCAAAAACCGCCTCCCTCAGTGCCCGCGACATCAAGCGCTTCAAACGCAACGGTGAGTCCTGGGTGCGTTTCTACCTGGCCATCGACGCCGCACATTCGCACCCGATCGAGCGTCCATTGGCGCGGGTCAGCAAAATCAAACGACGTGCCGGCGACTACGATCCCGAGGAAGGCAAGAAGTACACCGCGCGCCCGGTCATCGAACTGGATATCTGCATGGGCACCGCCTTGCGCAGCATAGAAGTGAACTTGACCGACCGAAGTGCATTCCAATACCCGCTCCTGATCGGCTCCGAAGCGCTGAAACGCTTCGATGCACTGGTCGACCCAAGCCTTAAATACGCTGCCGGCAAGCCTGCCTGCGCTACCGCCGCTCACACCGCAGAGTAATACCCATGCGCTCTCTTACCCTCCACCTGAAAGTCCTCATCGCCATCCTGGTGGTCCTGGGCATTTCAGTTACGGCCTACCAGATTTTCGTGCTGGGCATTCCGGTGACCGAAGACGCCACCGACGACCTGTGGAACATCGACGCCAAGGTCGAGTTCGTCGCCAGCGCCAAGGATCCGGTGAAGATCCAGATGTTCGTGCCGCCGCTGAGCCGCGACTACGTGAGCCTCAATGAGAGCTTCATCTCCAACAACTATGGGGTTGCGGTGAACCGTGTCGACGGCAACCGCAAGGTCACCTGGTCTGCTCGTCGCGCCAAGGGCAACCAGACCCTGTACTACCGCCTGGTGCTGACCAAGCGCTACACCGGGGAAAAACCCAAGGTCAAAGGCCCGACTTTCCGCGACAGCATTGCCATCGAAGGCCCGGAAAAAATCGCCGCCGAAGCCCTGCTCGCGCCGATTCGCCAGCACTCGGCGGACGTCGAGACCTTCATCAGCGAAGCGATCAAGCGGGTCAACAACAGCAACGACGACAACGCCAAGATGCTCCTGGCGGGCGACCCGACGCCGGCGCACAAGGCCAAGATCGTCGAACTGCTGCTGTCGATCGCCCACGTTCCGGTGGAAAAGGTCCACACCATTCGCCTGGTGGCCGACCAGCCGCAGTCACCTGAACTGTGGCTGCGCAGCTTCAACGGCACCGACTGGCTGTACTTCAATCCGGAAACCGGCGAGCAGGGCCTGCCCAGCGATCGCCTGCTGTGGTGGACCGGCGATGACAACCTGATCACCGTCGACGGCGGCAAGAAAGCCACCGTGACCTTCAGCATGAACAACAGCGAAATGAACGCCATTCGCCTGGCCAAGCTGACCGACGAAAATACTGACGCCAACTTCCTCGAATACTCGCTGTACGGCCTGCCGCTGCAGACCCAGCAGACCTTCATGATCATGGTGATGATCCCGATCGGCGTGCTGGTGATCCTGATCCTGCGCAACCTGATCGGCCTGCAGACCCTCGGCACTTTCACCCCGGTACTGATCGCCCTGGCCTTCCGCGAGACCCAACTGGGCTTCGGCATCGTGCTGTTTACCGTGATCACCGCGCTCGGCCTGTCGCTGCGCTCGTACCTTGAGCACCTCAAGCTGCAGATGCTGCCGCGACTGTCGGTGGTGCTGACCTTCGTCGTGGTGCTGATCGCCGCCATCAGTCTGTTCAGCCACAAGCTGGGCCTGGAACGCGGCCTGTCGGTGGCGCTGTTCCCGATGGTGATCCTGACCATGACCATCGAACGCCTGTCGATCACCTGGGAAGAACGCGGTGGCGGACATGCGATGAAAGTGGCCATCGGCACGCTGTTCGCCGCGTCCCTGGCGCACCTGATCATGAGCGTGCCGGAACTGGTGTATTTCGTATTCACCTTCCCGGCGATCCTGCTGATCCTGGTGGGCTTCATGCTGGCCATGGGTCGTTATCGCGGCTACCGCCTGACCGAACTGGTGCGTTTCAAAGCCTTCCTCAAGGCTGATTCGTAATGTTCGGTTTCTGGAAGACCTGGAAGGCCCTGGAAGCGCGGGGCATCATGGGCATCAACCGGCGTAACGCCGACTACGTGCTCAAGTACAACAAGCGCAGCCTGTACCCGATCGTCGATGACAAGATCATCACCAAGGAACGGGCGATCAAGGCCGGCATCCATGTGCCGCAAATGTACGGGGTGATCTCCACCGAGAAGGAAATCGACAAGCTCGGCGAGATTATCGACGGCCACAGCGACTTCGTGATCAAGCCGGCACAGGGGGCCGGCGGTGACGGCATCCTGGTCATCGCCGATCGCTTCGAGGGCCGTTACCGCACGGTGTCGGGGAAGATCATCAGCCACGAGGAAATCGAGCATCAGATCTCCAGCATCCTCACCGGCCTATATTCCCTGGGTGGGCACCGCGACCGTGCGCTGATTGAATACCGGGTGATCCCCGACCAGATCTTCAAGAGCATCAGCTATGAAGGTGTACCGGACATCCGCATCATCGTCCTCATGGGCTACCCGGTGATGGCCATGCTGCGCCTGCCGACCCGGCAGTCTGGCGGCAAGGCCAACCTGCACCAGGGCGCGATTGGCGTCGGCGTCGACCTGGCCACCGGCCTGACCCTGCGCGGTACCTGGCTGAACAACATCATCAACAAACACCCGGACACCACCAACGCCGTCGACGGCGTACAACTGCCCTACTGGGACGGCTTCATGAAACTCGCCGCCGGCTGCTATGAGCTGTGCGGCCTGGGTTACATCGGCGTCGACATGGTCCTCGACCAGGAAAAAGGCCCGCTGATTCTTGAGCTGAATGCGCGGCCGGGGCTGAACATCCAGATCGCCAACGACTGCGGGCTGACGTTGCGCACCCATGCAGTCGAAGCCCGCCTGGAAGAACTGAAGGCACGCGGTGTGACGGAGAGCGTCGAAGAGCGCGTGGCGTTTGTTCAGGAAATGTTTGGGCATATTCCGCCGGTTGAGGGTTGATCCAGATTTTTTCGCGAGCAGGCCCGCTCCTGTAGGAGCGGGCCTGTCGAATTGTCGCACCGTCGCGAAGCCCCTCTGACAAACACCTAAACCCTCAACCTGCCAATTCCCGACATCTCCTCTAGAGGCATTTCCTACAGAGGAATACAATCGCCACCCCGCCTCAATGGCTGATCTACCCCGCTCATGCAGACTTGCTCCGTATACCCCCTGCCCTATCGCTCCAATCCCGCCGACTATTTTGCGGCGATCCGCCATGCCCCCGGCAGCGTGCTCCTCGACAGCGGACGGCCGAGCGCCGAGCGCGGCCGCTACGACCTGCTCAGCGCCTGGCCATTGGCGACCCTGGCGGTAGCGCCAGAGGAAAGCGGTGCGACGTTTCTGCAACGCCTGCGCGACACCCTCGGCCAACTGGGCAACGCTTTGCTGCCGAGCGGCCTTGAATTGCCATTCGCCGGTGGCTTGATCGGCTACCTCAGCTACGACTTCGGCCGTCACCTGGAAGCCCTGCCCGCCCAGGCCCATGACGACCTGCAACTGCCCGACGCACGTTTCGGCCTGTATCCCTGGGCACTGATCAGCGATCACCAGGCGTGCAGCAGCCAACTGGTGTTTCACCCACAGTTGGTGGACAGCGAACGCCAGCGCCTGATCGACCTGTTCAGCCAACCAACCCTGGCCATCGACTCGAGCTTTCACCTCAAGGGCGTGATGCAGGGCGACTTGAGCGCCAGCGAATACCGGCAGGCCTTCGAGCAAATCCAGCAGTACATCCAGGCCGGCGACTGTTATCAGGTCAACTTTGCCCAACGCTTCCGCGCCCAGTGCCAGGGCGATGCCTGGGCCGCCTATTGCGCCTTGCGCGCAGCGTGCCCGACGCCATTCTCGGGCTTCCAGAGCCTGCCCGGCGGCGATGCGATTCTCAGTCTGTCACCGGAACGCTTCGTCAAAGTCACTGCCGGTCATGTCGAAACCCGACCGATCAAAGGCACCCGCCCACGCGGGGCAAACGCCAGCGAAGATGCGGCCAACGCCGCCGAACTGCTGGCCAGCCCCAAGGATCGGGCGGAAAACCTGATGATCGTCGACCTGCTGCGTAACGACCTTGGCCGCACCTGCCGTATCGGCTCGGTGCGGGTGCCGGAGCTGTTCAGCCTGGAAAGCTATCCCAACGTTCACCACCTGGTGAGCAGCGTCACTGGCGAACTGGCCGCCGATAAGGATGCCCTCGACCTGATCGGCGGAAGCTTTCCCGGCGGCTCGATCACTGGCGCACCGAAGATACGGGCGATGCAGATCATCGACGAGCTGGAGCCTACCCGCCGTGGCTTGTATTGCGGCTCGCTGTTGTATCTGGACGTGCGCGGGGAAATGGACAGTTCGATCGCCATCCGCAGCTTGTTGGTCAAGGACGGTCAGGTGTGCTGCTGGGGCGGCGGCGGGATCGTGGCCGACTCGGATTGGCAGGCGGAATACCAGGAATCGATCACCAAGGTCAAAGTGCTGCTGGACACCTTGCAGGGGCTATGAGGCTGACCGGCCGGGGGAGCGCACTCCCCCGCCAGTTACTTACAAGCTCAACTCACGATTCGACGCTTTGAGGAACTCTTGCTTGAGATCGTCGAAGCTGTGCACCGCAGGGAATTGCGGGAATTCCCGAATCACGTTGTCCGGCGCATGGAACAGAATCCCGGCATCCGCCTCACCAAGCATGGTGGTGTCGTTGTACGAATCACCCGCCGCAATCACCCGGTAGTACAGGCCCTTGAAGGCCAGTACCGACTGACGCTTGGGATCTTTCTGACGCAGTTGATAGCCCGTGACGCGCCCGGTTTCGTCAGTGATCAGACGATGGCAGAGCAAGGTCGGGAAGCCCAGTTGGCGCATCAGCGGCTGGGAAAATTCGTAGAAGGTGTCGGACAGAATCACCACCTGGAAGCGCTCGCGCAGCCAGTTGACGAACTCGATGGCGCCGTCCAGCGGCTTCAGGGTGCCAATCACTTCCTGGATGTCGGCCAGTTTCAGGCCGTGTTCATCGAGAATCCGCAAGCGCTGCTGCATCAGCACGTCGTAGTCGGGAATATCCCGGGTGGTTGCCCTGAGGGATTCAATCCCGGTTTTTTCGGCGAAGGCGATCCAGATTTCCGGAACCAGGACACCTTCCAGATCGAGACAGGCAATTTCCACAACACACTCCCATTTGTACTGATTATTGAGTTGAGCGAGCAAAAGGACTGCCGAACTCTAGCGAGTCGCAACCGGCGGCGCAACGCAGACGAGCGCGCCAGGCGCCCCGGGTTTTTGTTACCATCGCCAACATATAGAGCGCTTAGCGCCACCGACCTGTAGGAAACCGCCCTGATGAGCCCATCGTTCGACGTCGCCGAACTCGCCGCGACCTATGCCAACAAATCCGCCCAGGACATTCTCAAGCTGGCGTTCGCCGAATTCGGCGACGAGCTGTGGATCTCGTTCAGCGGCGCCGAAGACGTGGTGCTGGTGGACATGGCCTGGAAGCTGAACAAGAACGTCAAGGTGTTCAGCCTGGATACCGGGCGCCTGCACCCGGAAACCTACCGTTTCATCGATCAGGTGCGCGAGCACTACAACATCCAGATCGAACTGGTCTCGCCGGATCACAGCAAGCTCGAGCCGTTCGTCAAGGAAAAAGGCCTGTTCAGTTTCTACAAGGACGGTCACGGCGAGTGCTGCGGCATCCGCAAGATCGAACCGCTGCGCCGCAAGCTGTCCACCGTGCGCGCCTGGGCCACTGGCCAGCGCCGCGACCAGAGCCCGGGCACCCGCAGCCAGGTGGCGGTGATGGAGATCGACAGCGCGTTCTCCACCCCTGAGCGCACCCTGTACAAGTTCAACCCCCTGGCACAAATGACCAGCGAAGAGATCTGGGGCTACATCCGCATGCTGGAATTGCCCTACAACAGCTTGCACGAGCGCGGCTTCATCAGCATCGGCTGCGAACCCTGCACCCGTCCGGTACTGCCAAACCAGCACGAGCGCGAAGGTCGCTGGTGGTGGGAAGAAGCCACGCAGAAAGAGTGTGGTTTGCACGCGGGCAATATCATCAAGAAAGCCTGATTCCCCTCTCCCCCGTAGGAGCCAGCTCCTACGGGGTGCAATTTGCCCGCCCCATATATTGCATGCAATTTTTGTATGCAATCATCTCGAATCACGGTACAACTGCCATTCCCGCACCCACAACAGAACGTTGCAAGGACGGTCCATGCGCATACTCGTGGTCAACGTCAACACCTGCGAATCCATCACCCAGGCCATCACTCGCCAGGCGCAAAGCGTGGCAGCGCTCGGCACCGAAATCATCGGCCTGACCCCGCACTTCGGTGCCGAGTCGATCGAAGGCAACTTCGAAAGCTATCTGGCAGCCGTCGCTGTGATGCAGCGGGTCATGGCCTATGACCAGCCGTTCGATGCAGTGATCCAGGCCGGCTATGGTGAACACGGTCGCGAGGGTTTGCAGGAGTTGCTTGAGGTGCCCGTGGTCGATATCACCGATGCTGCCGCCAGTACCGCGATGTTCCTGGGGCACGCCTACTCGGTGGTCACTAGCCTCGACCGCACGGTGCCGTTAATCGAAGATCGCCTGAGACTGTCCGGGCTCTGGCAACGCTGTGCCTCGGTGCGTGCCAGTGGGCTGGCAGTACTGGAACTCGAGCAAGATCCCGAGCGCGCCCTGCAGGCCATCCTGCAGCAGGCCGAAATCGCTGTGCGCGAGGACAAGGCCGAAGTCATTTGCCTCGGCTGCGGCGGCATGGCCGGGCTGGCGGAGCAGATTCGCCAGCGCAGCGGCGTGCCGGTGGTGGACGGGGTGACGGCGGCGGTGACTTTGGCCGAATCGCTGGTTCGCCTCGGCCTGTCGACCTCCAAGGTACGCACCTATGCCGCCCCGCGGGCGAAAGCCATCGTCGGCTGGCCCGCCCGCTGAAATCGAGGCTCAGAGCGCACTGAAACGCCGCGCCATGCCCTGTTCGGTAAATTGCTCGATAACAAAATCGACGAACGCTCGGGTCTTGCCCGGCAACAGTTTGTGCTCGGCGTAATAGATCGAGATATTTCCATCATCGACATACCAGTCCGGTAACACTCGCTGCAGGGTTCCCGCCTGCAAATACCCCAGCGCGAACGGCATGCTTACCAAAGCGATGCCCAGGCCCTGGGCCGCCGTGGCGCAAGCCGCCTCCGAATCGCTCATGGTCATCCGCGCCCGCAGGCTCAGCGGACTGTGCCGCTGATCACGACTCGTCAGCTGCCAGGAACGCACACGCCCGGTCTGCGGCGAACGAATCAAGATGCCGTCATGCAGTTTCAGATCATCCGGCTCGAGCACCGCAGGATTGCGCGCCAGGTACTCGGCGGATGCCACCAGCACCCGATGCGCCGGCGTCAGCTTGCGCGCCACCACGCCCTGGGGCAGCTCGAAACCGCCGCCGATGGCCGCATCGAAACCCTGCCCGATCAAGTCGACCTGACGGTTATCGAAGTGCCAGTCAGGGTTGATCGCCGGAAAACGCCGCAGAAACTCGCCGAGCAACGGCACGATGTACAGGCGCCCGAACACTGTCCCCATGCTGACCTTGAGTGTGCCGGCCGGTCGCCCCTCGGCGCTGGCCAGGTTGGCCACCGCGTTCTGGATGGTGTGCAGGCTGACGCTGACCTCACTCAAAAACAGCTGTCCGGCCTCGGTCAGTGTCAGGCTGCGGGTGCTGCGCTGGAACAGCCGCACACCGAGGCGCACCTCCAGTTTGGCGACACTCTTGCCCACCGCCGCCGGCGTCAGACTCAAGCGCCGCGCCGCCTCGGCGAAGCTGCCGACTTCGGCGCTGCGGACGAAGCATTCGATACTGCTGAAGGTTTCCATGGCCGCCACTATCAACTTCTGGTTTACACAGACTATCGCAATTACCGTCTACACAGCAGGTAATCGGAAATCGATACTAGGCTCCATCAACCGCGGCATCTCGCCTCGGGACTTTGGAGATCAACATGACCACTCACACCCTCAGCGGCAAAGTAGCGCTGATCCAGGGCGGCTCCCGCGGCATCGGTGCAGCCATCGTCCAACGCCTGGCCGCTGAAGGCGCCGCCGTGGCCTTCACCTATGTCAGCTCCGCCGCCAAGGCCGAAGCACTGCGTGACAGCATCACCGCCAATGGTGGCAAGGCCCTGGCGATCAAGGCCGACAGCGCCGACGCAGAGGCCATCCGCAGCGCGGTCAACGCCACGGTGCAGACTTTTGGCCAGTTGGACATTCTGGTCAACAACGCCGGCGTACTGGCAGTCGCACCGCTGGAAGATTTCAAACTGGAAGACTTCGACCAGACTCTGGCGATCAATGTGCGCAGCGTGTTCATCGCCACCCAGGAAGCCGCCCGCCACATGACTGAAGGCGGTCGCATCATCAACATCGGCAGCACCAACGCCGACCGCATGCCCTTCGCCGGTGGCGGCCCCTATGCCATGAGCAAGGCGGCGCTGGTCGGCCTGACCAAGGGCCTGGCGCGCGACCTTGGTCCACGGGGCATCACCATCAATAATGTGCAACCCGGCCCGGTCGACACCGACATGAACCCGGCCCACGGTGACTTTGCCGAGAGTCTGATCCCGCTGATGGCTGTGGGTCGCTACGGCACTGCCGAGGAAATAGCCAGCTTTGTCGCCTACCTGGTGGGCCCGCAAGCGGGTTACATCACCGGCGCGAGCCTGACCATCGATGGTGGTTTCGGCGCCTGACGCCAGACCAGCAAAACCAACGCCGGGAAACCCTGATCAGGTTACCCGGCGTTTTGTTCAGACCGTCTCGAACACCGGCAAGCCATAGGCCTGCAGCGGGAAGGCATCGAGACTGCGCAGAATGCGATCGGCATGAGCATACTTTTCATCGGCCATGGCCGCGTCCGGCACCGCAATGGCGGTCATGCCTGCCGCCTTGGCCGCGGTCACGCCGAACGGCGAATCCTCGAACACCAGGCAATCGGCGGGCGCCACGCCCAGGCGTCGCGCGGCGGTGAGGAAGATATCCGGTGCCGGCTTGGCCGCGCCCACCTCTGGGTCATCCGCTGTGACAATGGTGTCGAACAGGGCAAACCAATCACCATGCCGGGTGGCTTTCTGGGCGAATGAACCGCTCGAGGAACTGGTGCCAATGGCGATCGGAATCCGCCAGGCCTTCAAGTGCTCAACCAACTCGCGCGCGCCCGGCATTGCCGGGGCGTGGGGGAATCGCTCCTGCAGCAACGGCTCGCGAATCCGCAGGAACTCCTCGGCGCTGATCGGCAAGTCCAATGCCTGCACCACGTAACCCGCCAGGTCCAGAGCACCGCGACCAATGATGTTCTGCTTGATGGTCCAGTCGAAATGGCGGCCATAGCGCTGCGCAATGATCTGCGTAACCTCGGTGTAAATCCCCTCGGTATCGAGTAACAGACCATCCATATCGAAAATAACGGCCTTGATCGGGGCCAGCTTCAACGGTGCATTCATCGCATCTGATCCGTTATCAACACAACATTCCGGGAACGGCTCAGGTAAAGCCATGACCCAATCCACCTCGCAGCCTGGCGCGATGAAAGGGTTCAGCAGCATAGCGAGACAGGTTTACATGGAGCAACCATTTGCCAGCTACTCCTCTTCGATCCCTGTCTAGGGTGATTCGTGAGCGCAAGGAAAGCGTGGTTCAATGACTTATTTTTTTATAAGTCAAGCATTGCAAGTCTTATGCTTAACTTATTAAACTCTCATGAATTCAATTTTCTGGACCCGCAAAGCCGTCAAGCAGTTGTTGCGAATACACAGCGAACACCGTGTCAGGATCCGCGATGCGGTCACTCAACTCGAACACATGCCCGATGTGCCCAATGTCAAAGCTCTCACCTTGCACACCTATGGCTATCGGCTGAGAGCCGGCGATTACCGGGTGTTGTTCGACTGGGACGGCGCGATTCAGGTGACCAGCATTCAAGAGGTTAAAAAACGCGATGAACGCACCTACTGACGTACAAATCATCCACGGCCCCGACGGCGAGCCGGCCTTCGTGGTGATCCCCTACCAGCAGTACGTCGCCCAGCAAGGTAGCGACGAACTGATTCCCCATGCCGTGGTCAGCCGTATTGTCGACGGCGCGACCCCAATCCGCGCCTGGCGCGAACACCTGAACCTGACCCAGGATGAAGTCGCCCGACGCCTGGGCATCTCCCAGCCGGCGCTTGCCCAGCAGGAAGCGGTCAACAAACCGCGCCGGGCGACTCGCGAAAAAATTGCCGCAGCGTTCGGCATCCGCGCTGATCAACTGGAGTTGTAACGGCTCCCGCGCCCCTCCCGGCACCATGCAAAAGCCCGGCATTTCGCCGGGCTCTGGTGCTGCAGACGGGGCGAAGGATCAGTGCCCTTTCTTGCCCATGCTGTTGCCCACTGCGCCACCTGCCGCGCCGCCAAGACCGGCACCGATAGTCGCGCCGTCCTTGCCACCCAACGAACGGCCGATCACCGAACCACCGGCAGCGCCAACGCCACCGCCGATAGCCGCCTTGGTGCGGTTACCCTTGTGCGCACCGGCTGCGCCACCGGCCGCACCCGCGACACCGGCACCGATGGTCGCGCCAGTGCTGCCGCCGAGCTTTTGTCCAACCACGTTGCCCAGCGCACCACCCAAGCCACCGCCCAGCGCTGCGGTGCCATTGCTGGCCGCCATTGCACCTTGAGCAACCAGAAGGCCCAGAACCAGAGCAGGCAGAGTTAAACGCATGACATGAACCTCAAAAAGTGTACGAATCCGTTGATTATTGGCTGCGGATGAAGGGCGTATGTTCAGCCAATACGGCGGCAACCCTTCTACGCGCGAGGGTTGGACAGCATTTTCGCCAAGAGTTTTATCGCAGGCAAAAAAAAGCCCGCTGGGGAACGGGCTGACAAACTTGCTTCTAACGGATGATTCAAGACTACGGCCTGAGTTGTGAAAGAAACGTGAAAGGACCAGGCCGTCCCAACCGACTTCAATACAAGATGTGACACCAATAAGCAGACAGAAAAAACCCCGCACATCGGCGGGGTCAGTGGGGCGTTGGATCACTTGCGCAAGCGCATTGCGACTTTGGGCATAAAGGGTTTCGTCGTGGTTTTGCTGGTTGAAGGTAACCGGGCCTGGCCTGGCTTGATCGGCGTTTCACCAAACCCCGAGACGTAGTCCGTCTGCCCGCAGTGCACGCAGTTATTCACCGGGTACTCAGCGCCATCATCTTCAATATACGGATTGCTCATCTCTGCGTCCCTCCACACGGGCCTGCGCCGGCAAGCAACTGATTGCCTAAAGAACACAGCCCCTCAAGAGATTCCAGACTAGCCGGTCATTCCAGGACCACCCATTCAACCTGCAAGCAACCGACGAATGGCTCTAAACCGCCTATTTGAGCCTGACCGCCGTGCCCGTCACGAACACCACCAGCATACTGCCCTTGCCCGACGGCATGCTGATTTCAAAGTTGACCCCCACCACCGCATCGGCTTGCAGTTTTGCAGCACGCTCCTTGAGCTCGTCGGTCGCCTGGGTCCGTGCTTCGCGCAAAGCTTTCTCCAGCGTCTGCGAGCGCCCGCCGAAGAAGTCGCGCATCCCGGCGAACATATCCCGCACAACGTTGATGCCCTGTACCGACTCGGCGCTGACGACGTCCAGGTAGGCAGCAATCTGCCGGCCCTCGACACTGTGGGTCGTGGTGATAATCATGAAGTGTTCCTTGTAGAACTGGCCGAAGCCTTGGAGACGTACATACTCAATGATGACGGCAGTTGCCTGCCGCTCAAGGATGCGCAGGAGTGTGTATGACGGTATTTCTGTTGCTGTACCTGTGCACCGACGCGTCGCGCAGCAGTTGCCAAGTGATCCCGGTCGAACACTGGGTGCAGGCTGACGCCTACCAACTGTGCGTCGCCGAGGCCAAGCGGTTGACCCGCGACCTTACCGCGAAAAACCGCCAAAGCAACTACTTCGTCTGCGAAACCCAGGTCGCCCCCTGACCTACAGGCAATCGCGCACCGCCTTGCGCAATGCCCCGGACTTGGCCCACGGCGGCCCCTGATAGAGCGAGACCTTGCTGCCGTCCTTGTATTTGACGATGTCCAGAATCTCGTCAGCGGTGATCAGGCTAGGTGCGTTGATCCTGTAACCATTGGATACCGAGGTCTGACTCGCTTTGGGCACCTCACGCTGCCAGGCTGGCAGCACGCATTCGGCGACCTCTTTGGGTGGCTTGGCCGATTCCTTGCTCAGGTTCGGCTCACCCGGCACCAGCGAAGCCGGCAACGAGCATCCTGCCAACAGCACACCCGCCAGCGCCGCGATCCATATCCGCATGATTGTTCCTTGCACCCAAAAGGGAAAATGTAGCTGCACTTGCTCTCCCCGACCAGCACCCACAACTGTCCAGACGCTGGCAACGGGCTGCAGCACCAACGCACAGGTCTTCGCCAACCAGCCGTTGGTGGCCAAGGTCAAAGACGGCATGAGCCAGGCCCAAGTCGAGCAAATCGGCGGCAAACCGCTCTCCACCAGCGCCCGCACCATCGAACCCGGCACCTGCAACGACTACCTGCTGACCGAGACGGATCGCACGCAACACTACAACGTCAGTTTTGATGGCAACGAAAAGGTCGATCACAAAAGCTTCATGACCTGCGCCGAATGGAGCATGGCGCAGAAAAAAGCGCGGGAACCTTCGAGTGGGGGTGGTGGGGGCGGGTATTGAGAATACTTGAGTCGAAATTCCCACGACCGCTCCCATATCGCCCATTTTCCACACGCCAAAAACCACAAACCCCCGACTTTCTCTAGGAAAATCAGGGGTTTGTGTTTGCAGAATGTGGCGGTGAAGGAGAGATTCGAACTCTCGATACAGTTTCCTGTATACACACTTTCCAGGCGTGCTCCTTAAGCCACTCGGACACTTCACCGTATCTCTTCAAACAAGTTCTGTCTGTCGAGGCGCGCTAATGTAGTCGAAAGCTTTTCTGATGGCAAACATTTTTTTCAGAATTTTCATGCGCTTAAGCGATTTGGCGATTCCTGTGGGTTTGCGGACAGGGCAAACCGGCCAATCTTCGGCCAGGCGCGTGCGTCTATATAGAAGCGAAGGCTGTGCAAGCGTGGCTGATAGTAGAGGGCGGCGTTGGTTTGGCTGACTGGCCGGTCAGTCACGGCGCTTTACCTGGCCTGCGGCCATGGGTAACGTCTGCCCCACTTCTCTATAAGGAATAGCGTCATGAGTGAGTTGATTTCGTACCACCTCGAAGACGGTATCGCGACCCTGACCTTGAGCAATGGCAAGGTCAATGCCATCTCGCCGGACGTGATCGGCGCTTTCAATGCTGCGCTGGATCAGGCGGTAACGGATCGGGCGGTGGTGATCATCACCGGTCAGCCGGGCATCCTCTCTGGCGGCTACGATCTGAAGGTCATGACGTCCGGGCCGAAAGAAGCCGTGAGTCTGGTCACTGCCGGCTCAACCCTCGCCCGCCGGCTACTGGCCCACCCGTTCCCGGTGATCGTCGCGTGCCCTGGGCATGCGGTGGCCAAGGGTGCGTTCATTCTGCTGTCAGCCGACTACCGGATTGGTGTCGACGGCCCGTTCAGCATTGGCCTGAACGAAGTGCAGATCGGCATGACCATGCACCATGCCGGCATTGAACTGGCCCGTGATCGCCTGCGCAAGTCGGCGTTCCACCGCTCAGTGATCAACGGCGAGATGTTCGATCCGCAAGGCGCGGTGGATGCAGGGTTCCTCGACAAGGTGGTGACCGCCGAAGAACTGCACGGCGCAGCGTTGGCCGCAGCGCGCCAATTGAAGAAGATCAACATGACCGCACACAAGAACACCAAGCTCAAGGTACGCAAGGCCCTGCTGGATACCCTGGATGCAGCGATCGTCCAGGATCAGGCCCATCTGGTTTAACGGCTCAGCCGCCAGCAAAGAAAAGTCCGACAAAAGAGTCGGGCTTTTCCCTACACTGTAGATGAATCCAGCCTCAACAGCTCTAGCCTGCGTCTGACAGCAAATCCCGGAAACATGCGCTTAAACATCGCCCATCTCCCGTCGCTATCGCAGTAATTGCCGAAAACAGTGCACATCCGTACACTGCGCCACCTTTTGTCCCCGGTGGGCCTGTTGATGCTGTTTGTGTTTCGTATGTTATTGATGGGCCTGCATTTTGTTCTGGCCGGCGTGCTCGGCGTGGTGCTCGGCCTGGTTCGCCCGTTCAATCCGGACAATAGTCGCCTGTGTGCCCGGCTGTATGCCTGGCCGGCCATGTGCATTCTGCGCTTGCGGGTCAGTGCCGATGTCGACTCGCTGACACACAAGCAACAGAGCTGCGTGGTGATTGCCAATCACCAGTCCAACTACGATTTGTTCGTGCTGGGCAACGTGGTGCCCCATCGTACGGTGTGCATCGGCAAGAAAAGCCTGAAGTGGGTGCCATTGTTCGGCCAGTTGTTCTGGCTGGCGGGCAATGTGCTGATCGACCGCGGCAACGCGCACAAGGCGCGCCAAGCGATGCTGACCACTACCGATACGCTGCAACACAAGGACACCTCGATCTGGGTGTTCCCCGAGGGTACGCGCAATCTCGGCAAGGAGCTGCTGCCGTTCAAGAAAGGCGCGTTCCACATGGCCATCGCCGCCGGCGTGCCGATTGTCCAGGTGTGCGTCAGCAACTACATCAATCACATGCGCCTCAATCGCTGGAACAGCGGCAGGATCCTGATCCGCTCGCTGCCGCCGATTCCGACCGCCGGCCTGACCCTGGATGACATACCGGCGTTGATCGAACAGTGCCAGGCGCAGATGCGCGAGTGCATCGATGGGCTGGATCGGCAACTGCAGGCGGCCTGAGCACCCCGCTCCACCCACAAGCAGGCTAAGCTGCACGCTGATTGTCACTGGAAGAAGTGAATAGGCACTATGGGTAGAGTCGTTGCGGCTGCTGTTTACAGCGCCGGGAAGAAAGTCACCAATATCACCCTCGATGAAGGCGCGGCCTGGGCGGCGAAACCGGATCACTTTGTCTGGATCGGTCTCGAAGAGCCGAACGCCCAGGAGCTGGCCAACCTGCAACGCCAGTTCAACCTGCACGAACTGGCCATCGAAGACGCCCTGGAAAAGCACAGTCGACCCAAGCTCGAGACCTTTGGCGACGCCCTGTTCATCGTCACCTACTCACCGGTGCGCGAGAACGGCGTACTGGTGTTTATCGAGACCCATATTTTCGCCGGCAACGGCTACATCATCACCTGCCGCAATGGTCACTCAGCCTCCTACGGCCACGTGCGCCAGCGTTGCGAAGCGCGACCGCTGCTGCTGGAGCATGGCGAAGATTTCGTGCTCTATGCCTTGCTGGATTTCGTGATCGAGAACTATCAGCCGGTGGGCGAAGCGATCCATGCCGAGATCGATGAGCTGGAGCGCAACGTGTTATGCAGCGCTCTCAACGAGCGAGATATCCAAAACCTCCACGGCCTGCGTCGCGACGTGCTCCGCCTGCGCCGCTATGCCGCGCCGATGGTGGAGATCAGTGAGGAATTGCAGAAGCTCAAGTTCCCGTTTATCGACAAGAACATGCGCCCCTACTTCCGTGACGTGCAGATCCATGTCACGCGGCAGATGGAAGACCTCACCACCCTGCGCGACATTGCCAGCCAGACCATCGAGATCGGCGTCCTGCTGGAGGCTTCACGGCAAAGCGTGGTGCAACGCAAATTCGCCGCCTGGGCGGCAATCCTCGCGTTTCCCACGGCCGTGGCAGGGATCTACGGGATGAACTTCCAGAACATGCCGGAATTGAGCTGGCACTACGGCTATTTCGGTGTGCTGGGGTTCATCACCGTCGGCTGTATTGGTTTGTGGGCGAGCTTCAAACGCTCGGGATGGCTATAGGAGGACTCACGTGCCCTCCCATTGCCGCAGGCGCACGCGGCAATGTTTCATCGCGTTGACGATGTGCTTCTCCACCAGGCTGCGGGAAATACCCAGGCGTTCGGCGATTTCCGGGTGCGACATGCCGTCGAGTTTGCGCAGCAGGAAACTCTCGCGGCATAGCGGCGGCAGTTCGTCCAATGCCCGTTGCAGCAAGTCCAGCCGCTGGCCGTGGTCGAAGCTGCCATGGGGTGACGGCGTCTCGAAACGCTCTTCGCTGTCGAGCACTTCCAGGGGCTCGACCTGACGCACGACATTGCGCCGATGACCGTCGATCACCAGGTTCAATGCGGTGCGATAGAGAAAGGCCCGGGGTTGCTCGATGGGCGTATCGCTGGCCCGCTCAAGCACCCGGACATAGGCGTCGTGCACCACATCTTCGGCCACCTGACGGTTGCCCAGCTTGGCGTTGATAAAACACACCAGCTCGCGATAGTAGTTTTCCAACCTGACTCCCGACCGCTTGAATGAGCAGCTTCAATCCCTGAACCCGAGCCATGCCTGCGAAAAAAGGTAAAGGCACGATGATGGCAACTTCCAGTGGTGTAATTTATAGTAATTCTCATATAGATTTAAAGCACCGCTTCCGTTGCGCAGCAAATAAAGCTCGATCACAGGTAAAAACCTTTGTGTCGAGGCCTAAATTTGCGTGTTTTTTCTTCGTACTAAGGACAGTTCCCCATAGCTGCCAGTGGCATGGCGGCGCCCAGTGCTGCGCGGGACGCGCCGCCGGCTGGGCAACGGGACGATTTCCATTGACCGGAACCCTGCATGAAACACCCCCGAAAGCCTCGTCGTGCCCTGCTTGTCGCCCTGTGCCTGATTCCCGCAATTGCGTTCGCCGCCTGGCAGATGATTCCGCCCGGGCGCGATAAATTCGCTACCGTGCAGGTCAGTCGAGGCGACATCGAAAGCAGCGTCACCGCCCTCGGCACCCTGCAACCGCGACGCTATGTCGACGTTGGCGCTCAGGCGTCGGGGCAGATTCGCAAGATCCATGTCGAGGTCGGCGATCGGGTCAAGGAAGGCCAATTGCTGGTGGAAATCGACCCTGCGACCCAGAACGCCAAGCTCGATGCCGGGCGGTTTTCCATCGACAACCTCAAGGCGCAACTGCTGGAACAACGGGCACAGAACGAGCTGGCGCGACAGAAATACCAGCGCCAGCAAAACCTCGCCGCCGGCGGCGCCACTCGCGAAGAGGACGTGCAGACCGCCCACGCCGAACTGCGCGCGACCGAGGCGCGGATTCAGATGTTCCAGGCGCAGATTCGCCAAGCCGAAGCCAGCTTGCGCAGCGATCAGGCCGAACTGGGCTACACGCGCATCTATGCGCCAATGTCCGGCACCGTGGTCGCGCTCGATGCCCGCGCCGGCCAAACCCTCAACGCCCAGCAGCAGACACCGCTGATCCTGCGCATTGCCAAACTGTCGCCAATGACCGTCTGGGCGGAAGTCTCGGAGGCCGATATCGGCCACGTCAAACCTGGCATGCAGGCCTACTTCACCACCCTCGCCGGCGGTGCACGGCGCTGGCAAAGCACAGTGCGGCAGATCCTCCCGGTGCCGCCCAAGCCTCTGGATCAAAGCAGCCAGGGCGGTGGAGGCAGCCTGTCCAGCAGCAGTAAAAGCGGCAGCGGCCGGGTGGTGCTGTACACCGTGCTGCTCGACGTCGACAACACCGACAACGCGCTGATGGCGGAAATGACCACCCAGGTATTTTTCGTCAACGGCGAGGCAAAAAACGTCCTGACCGCACCGGTGTCCGCCCTGCAGAACGGCACGCAGGCCGGCATCCAACGCGCACGGGTCGTGGCGAAAAACGGCGACATTCAGCCGCGGGAAGTGCGCACTGGCCTCAGCGACCGCTTGCAGGTGCAGATCCTCGAGGGCTTGAACGAGGGCGACCACCTGCTGATCGGCCCACTCGACGGTCACGAGGGTTGAATGCAAACGCCGCTGATCGACCTTAAAGACCTGCGTAAATCCTACGGCGGCGGTGACGCCCCGCAAGTCCATGTGCTGCGCGGCATCGACTTGGCGATTCACGCCGGCGAGTTCGTGGCGATCGTCGGCGCCTCCGGTTCCGGCAAGTCAACGCTGATGAACATCCTTGGCTGCCTGGATCGCCTGTCCTCAGGCGAGTACCGCTTTGCCGGGGAGAACGTCGCCCATCTGGACAGCGATGAACTGGCCTGGCTGCGCCGCGAAGCGTTCGGCTTCGTGTTCCAGGGCTATCACCTGATTCCTTCCGGCTCGGCCCAGGAAAACGTCGAGATGCCGGCGATCTATGCCGGCACCCCGGCAGCCGAACGCCATGCCCGCGCCGCCGCGCTGCTTGCCCGTCTCGGCCTGGCCGAACGCACTGGCAATCGCCCACATCAACTCTCCGGTGGTCAGCAGCAGCGGGTGTCGATTGCCCGTGCACTGATGAACGGCGGGCACATCATTCTCGCCGACGAACCCACCGGCGCCCTCGACAGTCACAGCGGCGCCGAGGTCATGGCCTTGCTTGATGAGTTGGCGAGCCAGGGCCACGTAGTGATCCTCATCACCCACGACCGCGAAGTGGCTGCCCGGGCAAAGCGGGTGATCGAGATTCGTGACGGCCTGATCATCAGCGACAGCGCCGTCGACAATCCCGACGCGCAGCACTCGGCCAACCCCGGCGCCTTGCAGGCCGTCGATCTGCGCAAGCGTCTGAGTGAAGGCAGTGAAGCCACCGGCGCCTGGAAAGGCGAATTGGTGGATGCGCTGCACGCCGCCTGGCGAGTGATGTGGATCAACCGCTTCCGCACCGCCCTGACCCTGCTCGGGATTATCATTGGCGTGGCGTCAGTGGTGGTGATGCTGGCGGTGGGTGAAGGCAGCAAGCGCCAGGTCATGGCACAAATGGGCGCCTTCGGCTCGAACATCATTTACCTCAGTGGCTCGGCGCCCAATCCGCGTACGCCGCCGGGCATCGTCACCTTGAGCGACGTCGCCGCTTTGGCGCGCCTCCCGCAGGTCAAGCGGATCATGCCGGTCAACGGCTCGGAGGCCGGGGTGCGTTTTGGCAACGCTGACCACCTGAGTTACGTCGGCGGTAATGACACCAATTTCCCGGACATTTTTAATTGGCCAGTGGTCGAGGGCAGTTACTTCACCGACGCCGACGAGCGCAATGCCGCCGCCGTAGCGGTGATTGGCAAGAAGGTCCGCGACAAGCTGTTCAAGGACATGGCCAGCCCCATCGGCCAGTACATCCTGATCGAAAACGTGCCGTTCCAGGTGGTCGGCGTGCTGGCTGAAAAAGGCGCCAGCTCCGGGGACTCGGACAGCGACGACCGCATCGCCATCCCCTATTCCGCCGCCAGCGTGCGCCTGTTCGGCAAGTACGAGCCGGAGTACATCGCCATCGCTGCGGCGGACGCGCGCAAGGTCAAGGAAGCGGAACAGGCCATCGACCAGTTGATGCTCAAACTGCACAACGGCAAGAAGGACTACGAGCTGACCAACAACGCGGCGATGATTCAGGCCGAAGCGCGCACCCAGAACACCCTGTCGCTGATGCTCGGCTCGATTGCCGCGATCTCGCTGCTGGTGGGCGGCATCGGGGTGATGAACATCATGCTCATGACCGTCCGCGAGCGCACCCGCGAGATCGGCATCCGCATGGCCACCGGCGCCCGTCAACGCGACATCCTGCGCCAGTTCCTGACCGAAGCGCTGATGCTCTCTGTGGTCGGCGGTATTGCCGGGATTGCCCTGGCCTTGCTGGTCGGCGGCGTGCTGATCCTCAGCGAAGTCGCGGTGGCGTTTTCCCTATTCGCGGTCCTCGGCGCCTTTGCCTGCGCACTGGTTACCGGCGTTGTCTTCGGCTTCATGCCGGCCCGCAAAGCTGCCCGGCTTGACCCGGTCACGGCCCTTACCAGTGAATAATCGAGTGATGAAGTCGCCCTTGAGCCTGTTGTCCCTGTGCCTGTTACTCAGCGCCTGCGCCTCCCCCACCGAGCCGTTGGACAGCGGCATCGTCGCGCCGTCGACCTGGCAATCACCCAACACCCGTGCCGCCGCCGAGCACCGCCAGCAATGGTGGACGACCTTTGGCAGCGCCGAACTCGACCGCCTGATTGCCCAGGCGCAACTCGGCAGCCATGACCTCGCCGCAGCGGTCGCGAGAGTGCGCCTGGCACAGGCCAGCGCGGTGGTCGCCGGCGGCCCGCTGCTGCCCCAGGTGCAGGCCGGCTTCAACGCCAGCCGCGAGAAGCTGCTGCGCGGCAATGGCTACAGCCAACTGGATGCCGACAGCAGCAATAAGGCGGTGGATTACTTCGACACCAGCCTCAGCGCCAGCTATGAAGTCGACTTCTGGGGTGGCCGCCACGCCGCCCGCGACAGCGCCTTGCAAGGAGTACGCGCCAGCGAATTCGACCAGGCCACCGTTGAGCTGACCCTGCTCAGCGGCGTCGCCAACAGCTACACGCAGAGCCTGGCGCTAATCGAGCAAAGGCGCATTGCCGAGCTGAACCTGAGCAATGCGCAAAGCGTGTTGAAGCTGGTGCAGACCCGCTATGACTCAGGCTCGGCCACCGCCCTGGAACTGGCCCAGCAAAAAAGCCTGGTGGCCGCCCAGCAACGGCAACTGCCGCTTGTACAGCAACAAGCTGAAGAAGCGCGGATCACCCTCGCCGCCCTGCTCGGCCAGCCGGTGCAGGCGCTGCCGCCCAGCAGCGAGCGCTTCGAGCAGTTGCATTGGCCGCAAATCAACGCCGGCGTGCCCAGCGACCTGCTGCGCCGCCGCCCTGACATTGCCCGCGCCGAGGCGCAACTGGCCGCCGCTCGGGCCGACGTCACTGTGGCCCGCGCCGCGATGCTGCCGACCCTGACGCTGACGGCCAACCTCGGCTCGGGCGCCGATACCTTTGGCGACCTGCTGCGCAGTCCTTTCTATAACCTCACCGCTGGCTTGGTGGCGCCGATCTTCAACAACGGCCGCCTCAGCGCCGAACGCGACCGCGCCACCGCGCGCCAGCAGGAGCTGCTGGAAAACTATCGCGGGGCGATCATCAACGGCTTTGCCGACGTCGAAAAAGCCCTGACCGCGATCCACGGCCTCGACCAGCAGCGTCAGTGGCAAACCGAAGAACTGAATCACGCGCAGACCGCCTTCGACATCGCCCAAAGCCGCTACCAGGCCGGCGCCGAAGACCTGCTGACGGTGCTGGAAACCCAGCGCACCCTGTACGCCGCCCAAGACCTCAACGTGCAACTGCGCCTGGCACGGGTGCAGGCCAGTGTCGGGCTGTACAAGGCCTTGGGGGGTGGCTGGTAACCCGACGCAAAAGCTGGTCCTAGAGCCGTAGCGAGCATGACTGTGAAAATTTCGTAAATAAAAACGTAGGAACTTTCCGGTTTCCCGAAGGTGCAACGTCTTACTTACAGCGAATAGAAATAGTTCTCAGTCAACACCTTGAAGAGTAAAAGAATAATGCCCGCATCACTCGGTCTCCACCCACTCGCCAAGGCTCTGCGCCTGCGCCATTCCTTCCGTCCACGCCTGCCGACGCTTTGCGCCCTGGCGCTGACCGCACCGCTGATGAGCCAGGCCCAGGCACAGGTGGTCGAGGTCAACATCCAGGCCCAACCCCTCGCCAGTGCGCTGCAGGAATTTGGCCGCCAGACCAACCTGCAAGTGCTGTACAGCCCGGATGACGTGGCCGGCCTGCGCAGCACCGCAATCAAGGGCAGCCTGGATTCCAACGCGGCGATTGCCCAGTTGCTGCAAGGCACCGGGATCAATTACAGCGTGCAAGGCAACACCGTGACCCTGCGGGTGCGCAGCAGCGCGAACTCGGTGGACCTCGACCCGACCAACGTATTCGCCATCCAGGAGCAGGCCTACGGGCCGGTCGACGGGATTGTCGCCAAGCGCAGCGGCACCGGCACCAAAACCGATACCCCGCTGAATGAAATCCCGCAGACCGTCAACGTGGTCACCGCCGACGAAGTCAAGGTGCGGGGTGCGCAGACTGTCACCGAAGCCCTGCGCTACACCGCCGGCATGACCGGTGGCGGCTTCTCCGACCGCGTAGGAATTTTCGACGAGCCGACCTCCCGTGGCTTCTCGCCCACACCGGTGTACCTCGATGGCCTGCACCTGCCCTACGGCGGCGGCAGCACCGGCGGTTCGCTGCAGATCGACCCCTACACCCTGGAACGCATCGAAGTGCTCAAGGGCCCGGCCTCGGTGCTCTACGGACAGAACCAGCCAGGCGGCATCGTCAACCTGGTGGGCAAGCGCCCGACCGCCACGCCGCTGCATGAAGTGGTGCTGGGCACCGGCAGCTACGACCGCAAATACGGCGCCTTCGACTTCGCCGGGCCAATCGACGATCAGGGCGAGTTCCTCTATCGCCTGACCGGCCTGGCCAGCGACGCCAACTCGAGCATCGACTACGCCGACACCAACCGCATGCTGCTCGCGCCCAGCCTGACCTGGCTGCCGAACGACCGCACCAGCGTGACCGTATTCGCCCAATACCAGAAAGACCGCGACACCCCGGAAGCCCAGGGCCTGCCGGCGGAAGGCACGGTATTCGACAGCCCCAACGGCAAGATCAGCCGTGACCTGTTCATTGGCGAGCCGGGCCTGAACAAGTACGACCGCGAACAGTTCGTGATGGGCTACGACGTCGCCTACGAGCTCAACGACATCTGGACCCTCAAGCAGCGCACCAGCTACGCCTACGTCGATGACCAGTACGTCGCGCCGCTGCACGGTTACTCCTATGCGACTAACCCGAACACCGGGATCAATGACCGACGCTACCAGAATCGCTTCGGCGTGGACTGGTCGCAGACCAACAAGGTGTACGGCATCGACAGCACCGCCCAGGCCAAATTCAAGACCGGCGAACTGGACCACACGGTGCTCCTGGGCGTCGACTACTACCACTTCAACACCCAGTTCCTCGGACTGTACGACCGCAGCGGTCCGCCAATTGACCTGTTCAATCCGGTGTACGGCAGCGAATTCACTTTCACCCAACCCTATCGCTGGGACAACACCATCAAGCAGACCGGCCTGTACGTGCAGGACCAGATGAAGTGGGACAAATGGTTCCTGACCCTCGGTGGCCGATATGATTACGCCACCACCGAGAACACCCAGCCTGGCAGCGCTGCGGCGGATACCAAGTCCACCGACGAGAAATTCACCGGGCGTGCCGGCCTTGGCTATATGTTCGAGAACGGTCTGACGCCGTATGTCAGCTATTCCGAGTCGTTCCTGCCACAAGCCGGTGTCGACTTCGACAACAAGCCGTTCAAGCCCACCGAAGGCAAGCAGTACGAAGCCGGGGTGAAGTACGAGCCAACCATCATCGATGGCTTTATCCAGCTGTCGGTGTATCAGATCGACCAGGAAAACATGCTGACCAACGACCTCTTCAACCCGGGTCGCAGCGTGCAGAGCGGTGCAGTACGTTCGCGCGGTGTGGAGCTGGAAGGCAAGGTCAACGTCACTCAGAACCTGCGAGTGCTGGGTGCGGTGTCGCGCAATCAGATCAAATGGCAGAGCATCAACGACGGTCGCGAAGGCCGCACCCTGGCCACGATGCCGCCATTGACCGCCTCCGGCTGGGTTGACTACAGCTTCGACCAGGGCGCCCTCGCCGGCCTCGGCGCTGGCTTGGGCGTGCGCTACGTGCGCAGCAGCTACGGCTCGGATTACGAGGACGATTCGTTCCAGATCCCGTCCTACACCGTGTACGACGGCATGGTCTCCTACGACCTCGAACGTTCGCCACTGCGGGTCAAGGGCGTCAAGGTCAAGCTGAACCTGGAAAACATCGAAGACAAGAAATACGTCGCCAGCTGCAACAGCACCCTGGACTGCTACTACGGCGAAGGCCGCACCGTCACCGCGGACATGACCTACAACTTCTGATCACTTCCCCGAGCAACACAACGCCGCTGACCCAAGGATGGGCAGCGGCGTTTTTTTTGCGCCAGCGGTGGGTGTGCCGTCGCTCACTTCAAGCAGCGATGACTCTGCCACGCCGCCAGCAACACCACCAGGCCGCCCACCAGCGCCAGCCAGAAACCGCTGCGCGCGCCATAGGCATCCACCAGCCAGCCGGAACCGGCGGCGCCAACCGCCACGCCGATGCTCAGGCCCGTCACCAGCCAGGTCAGGCCTTCGGTCAATTTGGCCGGCGGCACGATGCGCTCGATCAGCGCCATGGCAACAATCAGGGTCGGGGCGAAGAACAGGCCGGCGACAAATACCGTCAACGCCAGACTGAGGATGTCGCTGGCCAGCAGCAGCGGCAAGGTGGTCAGCGCCGTGGCGACCCCGCCGTAAAGAAACAGCCGTGGCAGCGGCACGTCGAGCTTCAACGCGCCGAAGACCAGGCCGGCCAGGCAGGAGCCGATCGCATACACCGACAGCACAATGCTCGCCGCCGCAGGCTGCCCCTGCTGCTGGGCGAAGGCGACGCTGACCACATCCACCACGCCAACGATGGTGCCCAGGGCGACCATCAGCAGGATCAGCCAGCGCACCGGCACCGAGGCAATCGCCGAGCCGGGTTGCTGCTGATCATGGGGATGGATCGCCGGCTCGGTGCTGCGCTGCAGGACGAACGCGGTCACCCCGATAGCCAGCGCCAGCAAGGCCGCCAGTGGCCCGGCTTCGGGAAACAGCACCACGCACAAACCCACGGATAGCGGCGGCCCGACGATAAAACATACCTCGTCCAGGACTGACTCCAGCGCATAGGCAGTTTGCAGTTGTGGCTGGCCGCGATAGATCTCGGTCCAGCGCGCCCGCACCATCGCCGACATGCTCGGCATGCAGCCGGCCAGCGCGGCGAATACAAAGAGGGTCCACTGTGGCGCCTGCAAACGTGTGCACAGCAACAGCAGCAACAAAGCGCCGCCACCGACCAGGGCCGCGATAGGTAACACCCGACCCTGACCGTAGCGGTCGACCAGTCGCGACACTTGCGGCGCACAGAAGGCTGTGGCCAGGGCGAAGGTCGCCGCCACCGCCCCGGCCAGTGCATAGCCACCGTGCAACTGCGAGAGCATGGTGATCAGGCCGATGCCGGTCATGGAGATCGGCATGCGCGCAATCATCCCCGCCAACACGAAAGCTCGGCTGCCGGGGGCGGTGAAAAGCGCTGAGTAAGGGTTTGCCATGGGTGTCCAACCTCTCCTTGAGGGCGAGCAACTTGCTATAAAACAGCGCAGCAGGAAAAATACATACGGCGCGTATGCGAGAAATCATGTAAACATACGCAGCGTATGTCAAATCAAAAAAGCCGTGCAGAGGATGTCATGAGCCAAAAGCCCCGCGCCGAAATGATCGAGCAAACCCGCGCCAAACTGATCGCCAGCGCCCGCCAGGCATTCGCCAGCCAAGGCTACGGCAACACTTCGATGGATGACTTCACCGCCCAGGTCGGCCTGACGCGCGGCGCGTTGTATCACCACTTCGGCGACAAGAAAGGTTTGTTGGCGGCGGTGGTTGCGCAACTCGACAGCGAAGCGGACAGCCGTCTCGATGCCATCTGCGCCGACGCCAGCGATCCGTGGACGGGTTTTCAGCAGCGCTGCACGGCCTACCTGCAGATGGCCCAGGAACCGGAGATCCAGCAAATCCTGCTGCTCGACGCGCCCGCCGTGCTGGGAGAAATGACGCTATCGCTGCAACTCGATTGCATCGCCACCCTGACCGGCCTGCTGCAACAACTGATAGACGAGCACTACCTCCCCCCCGCCCCGGCCGAATCCCTGGCGCGCCTGATCAACGGCAGCCTGGTGCACGCCGCGCTGTGGATTGCCCGCGACGAGACGCCCGGCGACCGGTTAGACGGGGCGCTGCAGGCGCTGGAGATAATGTTGCAAGGCTTGCGCAACGGAGCCGCAAATAAACCAGGCCAAAGCTGAACTCCACCCGCCTTGCACCAGTCAGCTGAATACCTCCTCTGTGCAAGGCTGAGCTGGCATGTCCGATCCTCACCAAGAACGCCAAAGTGCCATTGATGCCCACGGCATCATCGGCGACCTGCGCAGTGCTGCGCTGATCAACGACAAGGGCAGCGTGGATTTTTTCTGCTGGCCGGAGTTCGACAGTCCTTCCGTCTTCTGCTCGCTGCTGGACACCCCAGACGCCGGGATTTTCCAGCTGGCCCCGGACCTGCCCGATGCCCGTCGCGAACAGATCTACCTGCCCGATACCAACGTCCTGCAAACCCGCTGGCTGAGTGCGCGGGCGGTGGTGGAGATCACCGACCTGCTGGCCATCGGCGACAGCGAAGATGACTTGCCGCTACTGATCCGCCGCGTGCGCGTGGTCAGCGGCAGCGCGCGTTTGGACCTGCGTTGCGCGGTGCGTTTTGATTACGCCCGAGCCGCGACCACCGCACAGAGTGCCGGCGACGACGTTTGTTTTGTGGCGAGCGGTCAACCTGGCCTGCGCCTGCGCAGCAGCCAGCCGTTGCAGATCACCGACAACGCCGCCTGCGCCAGTTTTGAACTGCAACAGGAGCAGTGCGCCGAGTTCATTCTCGGTGCGGTTGATGACCCACGTTTCCAGGCCGACAACAGCGACCTGTGCCTGCAACGCACGCTCAAGTTCTGGCGCGACTGGATCGCCCACTCGACTTACCGTGGACGCTGGCGCGAGATGGTCAATCGTTCGGCGCTGGCGCTCAAGCTGCTGACCTCACGCAAGCACGGCGCGATACTCGCCGCCGCGACCTTCGGCCTGCCGGAAACCCCGGGCGGTATCCGCAACTGGGACTACCGCTACACCTGGATCCGCGACGCCTCGTTCACCGTCTACGCCTTCATGCGCCTGGGCTTTGTCGATGAGGCCAACGCCTACATGCGCTGGTTGCGCGGGCGGGTCAGCGACTGCCAGGGCCACTCGATGAAACTCAACATCCTGTACGCCATCGACGGCCGCCAGGAGCTGCCGGAACAGGCGCTCGAGCACTTGTCTGGCCATGGCAACGCGCGGCCGGTGCGCATCGGCAATCAGGCTTATGACCAGGTGCAGTTAGACATCTATGGCGAGCTGATGGACGCGGTGTACTTGGTCAACAAATACGGCGAAGCGATCTCCCATGAGGGTTGGAAGCACGCCGTGGAAGTGGTGGACCAGGTCTGCGCCACCTGGCAACAGGAGGACGTCGGCATCTGGGAAATGCGCGGCGAGCAGCATCACTTCCTGCATTCGCGACTGATGTGCTGGGTGGCGCTGGACCGGGCGATTCGTCTGGCCTCGAAACGCTCGCTGCCGGCGCCGTTCGCACGTTGGGACCAGACACGCCAGGCCATTTACGCCGACATCTGGAGCAACTTCTGGAACGAAGAACGTGGGCATTTTGTGCAGCACATCGGTAGCACCGCGCTCGACGGTTCGATGCTGTTGATGCCGCTGATGCGCTTCGTCAGCGCCCGGGACCCGCGCTGGCTGTCGACCCTGGAAGCGATCCAGAAATCCCTGGTTCGCGATGGCATGGTCTATCGCTACCACAACGACGACAGCCAGATCGACGGTCTAAGTGGCACCGAAGGCGCGTTCGTCGCCTGCTCGTTCTGGTACGTCGAATGCCTGGCCCGCGCCGGGCAACTGGACAAGGCCCATCTGGAGTTCGAACAGCTGCTGCGCTATGCCAACCCGTTGGGCTTGTACGCCGAGGAATTCGACAGCCACGCCCGCCACCTGGGCAATACCCCACAAGCCCTGAGCCACCTGGCGCTGATCAGCGCCGCGTGTTTTCTCGATCGCAAGCTCAGTGGCGACGACGGGTTCTGGCAGCCCTAGCAGGCGCGATTAGCGTTGCTGCAAAAAGGCCTGGACCTTGGCGGTCAACTGATCGAGATGACGATCGCGCTGTTTTTCCGCGTCAACCATCGCCCGCTTGCCGTTGCGTTGGAGCAGGTAGCTGTGGATCTGCCGCACTTCGTTGGAGCGATAGATCGGGGCCACATCCAGCACGGCGATCAGGCCGTCGGTGACATGCTCGTGGGTGTTCATCAGCACCTGGGTCCCGCGCGCGCCCAGCACCTGGAAGCCCAGCGCCTCGAAGTACGGAACCTTGGCCACCGCGCAACTGAGTTCGATGTGCGGGCAGCGCTTGCGCAACTCCTCAAGCATGGTGCGGGCGATACCCCGGCGGCGCTGGCTGGCATCGACCGCCATGAACGCTACGCCGCAGGCCTGGGGGTTGTCTTTGACCGGCAGGTACAGCACAAAGCCGAGGACCTTGTCCGGGTCTGTGGCGTCCATGGCGGTGATCAATTCGACATTAACGCCCCGCGTGCCATCGAGGGCCTGCAGGTAGAGGTGGACTTCGTAGCCCACCGCGTATTGATAGATGGCGAACAGCGGGTTGCTCGGCGGCAAGGCGACGCTGCTGATGTCGGTCAGGTTGTCGACCACCAGCTGCAAGATCTGGTCGGTCACCGTCTCCGGGCAGGGGGTGTCGAAATGGCTCAGGGTAAACATCGATCAGGGGTTCCGAGGAAGAGGTCCGGGAAAAAATGAAAGGGCTCAGGCCTTAGCTTTCAGTGCCGCCAGCCACTCGGGCTGCAGACGGGTCTGCTCGGTATCCAGGCCCTGGGCCTGCAGGCGCTCCAGGTGCTGGTCGACCTCGCGGATCAGTTGGCTGTGGTCGCTGGAATTGCCGTCCAACTGATGCATTTGCGTCAGCCCCAGGTGGTAGAAGCGCAACAGCTTCATTGCGCTTGGGTTACCGGCCTGGACCGCATCGGTGACCTGGTGCATGACGTTGGTGATGCGCATCAGGCTGCGCTTGAGCTGCCAGCCGTAAACGGCGGCGGCCATCCAGGGCTGGGACCAGAACTTCAGTTTCATCAGCGCCGCGCAGAGCAGCAGCGCCGCAATCACGCCACCGAGGTTGTAGCGGAAATTGTCGCCACCAGGCTCACCGAAAACCATCACCGCCAAGGTCGACAGAGCCATCGCCAGGGCAATGAAGGTCACGGCGATGATCAACGTGCTGCGGCGCGTCTGCTGGCGAAAGGTTTCGGGGTTCCACGGCTTGATCTCGAACATCAGGACGGCGCTCTCTGGCGAAGTTGAAGGCTTGAATGCCCGGGATTATCGCCCGTCAGGCCCGCAACAGACAGTTTTAATCCGCAGCGCGGTGCATCGTCCGTCGCCCACCCGTGCAGTCAGCGGAACTACCGGCATTACCCGCACCTCATATGAGTATGTGGCAAACCCTTTAGGCTTCACGCTTTTGGAGGACACACCATGCGCCGCCTACTGCTCGTTCCGATGCTGCTCTGCCTGCCCCTTGGTTCGGCCATGGCCGATGTCGACGCCGGCGATGTCGCGACCTCAGCCGGGGTTTCCGCCTCGCTGTATTCGACCTTCAAGGACCACAAACTGGTGGTCCCCGCCCGCGATGACCTCTCCAGCTTCGTCGCCAGCGGCGGCACCATCCGCGGTGCCTACCTGGAGTCGGTGCTCAAACAAATCCGCCAGGACAATCCGGGGTTGAATGCCACGGATGCAGAGTTGGCCGAAGCGTTGCTGATGCAGCCTGACGTTCAGTAATAGTCACGAGCAATGATCCTGGAGGAGCGAGCCTGCTCGCGAAAAACTTGAGGGCGCCGCGTGCATTCAGGATGCACGCGTAATCGTTGACGTTTTTCGCGAGCAGGCTCGCTCCTACACCACAAAAAGCCCCACACCTGAAAAAAAATGAACCCTGCCGCTGGCCATCGCCCTAACCCGATGACTATCAGGAGATTTTTCAGGAGGTAAGGCATGCAAATCGAATACCTGTGGATCGCCCTCGCGGCGCTGCTGTTGCTCGCCGAATTGTGGGCAATCAATCGGGTGGTGAAGAGCCAGGGCAAGGCCAGCAACAAAGGCGTGTGGATTGTTGCGATCGTGTTTGTGCCACTGATCGGGCTGGTGCTGTGGGCGCTGGCGGGGCCAAAACATATTGCCCATCAGCCCCAGGTTCGGCATTGATCGGCCATTCGGCACGCCCTGACACCGGGTTTCAGACAACTAACCCGACGCTTATAGTTCGCCCCGTCGCTGACAGCCGTCGGCGATAGGGCAGTTATACGCGTGAGACCTTTAAGGTCTGCCGGGGTTTAGTGTTAATCGTCCGGTCTGCGAACTCGCGTGTAACTGCCGCCCTGCCTTGCAAGGAGCAGGAGGAAAGCCCATCCAATACCTTCAGAAGTTCGCCGGCGTGTTCGCGCTAATGATTTCCGCTTCATCCGCACCAATGTTGCGGAAGCGATGCGGCAGGGTCGTCGGGAAGTAGTAGCCGTCACCGGCGTTCAGCACACTCACCTGACCATCGACGGTCAACTCCACCGTACCTCGGGTTACCAATCCGCACTCCTCACCTTCGGCATGCACGATCGGCTCTTCACCGGAGCTGGCGCCGGGGGCGTATTGTTCGCGCAGCAGGCGCATCTGCCGGCTGGGCACCGAGGCGCCGATCAGCAGCAGGCGCAGGCCGTGGCGGCCGAGGTCGGGTTGCTCGTTGGCGCGGAAAATGTATTGGTGTTCGCGGGGTGGCTGGTCGAAGGTGAAGAAGTCCGCCAACGACATGGGGATGCCTTCCAGCAGTTTCTTCAACGAACTGACGGAAGGGCTGACCCGATTCTGCTCGATCAGGGAAATGGTGGCATTGGTGACGCCGCTACGCCGGGCCAGCTCGCGCTGGGAGAGTTTGTAGCTTTCGCGTACTAATTTGAGTCGAGAGCCCGTGTCCATGACAGCCTTATGTGAGAAAAACTTAAGGGTGGTGCGAGTGGATGGCGGGCGACCGGTGTCGCGAAAATCGCCGCTCCTCTGTCCCGAAGACGTGAAAGGCGGCTATTAAATCACGTTTGTTCCCGCAGCTCAGTAGCTTCGATAAACGGTGACGCAAATGCAGACTCCCCCGCAGTGCGGCCGGTTGCGCCGCGCCTGCGAGGGCTGTGTCGATCATGCCGCAATCAGATGCCGAAACGGTCACGCATGGCGTAATACACCGCGCCCATCGCGGTCAGCGGCGCCTGGAAGGTGCGCCCGCCGAACATCGGCATGTGCGGCAGGGAGGCGAACGCGTCGAAGCGCTCGGCATCGCCGCGGATCATTTCCGAGATCAGCTTGCCGGCCAGGTGCGAACAGGTCACGCCGTGGCCACTGTAGCCTTGCATGTAGTAGGCGTTTTTCTCAATTCGACCGAATTGCGGCATGCGCGACATGGTCAGCAGGAAGTTGCCGGTCCAGCGGTAGTCGATCTTCACGTCCTTCAGTTGCGGGAAGGTCTTGAGGATTTTCGGCTTGATCAGCTGTTCGATGTCATCCGGTTCGCGCGCACCGTAGACCACGCCACCGCCGTACAGCAGGCGGTTGTCGGCGGTCAGGCGGTAGTAGTCGAGCAGGTAGTTGCAGTCCTCGACGCAGTAGTTGTTGCTGATCAGGCTTCTGGCGACTTTTTCCGACAACGGCTCGGTGACCACAATCTGCGAACCGCACGGCATGCTTTTGCGCGTCACACGGTTGTCGAGGTCTTGCGGCAGGTAGGCGTTGCCGGCGATCAGCAGGTACTTGGCGCGCACCACACCTTTGGCAGTACGAACCACGATCGGCTCGCCGTAGGTGATTTCCACCGCTGCCGATTGTTCGTAGATTTTACCGCCCAGGCTGAGTATCGCTGCGGCTTCGCCCAACGCCAGGTTCAGCGGGTGGACGTGACCACCCTGCATGTCCAGCAGGCCGCCGACGTAGTTCTTGGTGCCAACTTCCCTGGCGATTTCTGCCGCATCCAGCAAGCGCAAGTTGTGGTTGCCGTAACGCTCCCAGCCGCTTTTCTGCTCGGCCAGGCCCTTGAGTTGTTTCTTGTTCAGCGCGGCGAAAATGCCACCGGGCTTGTAGTCGCATTTGATGTCGTACTGCTTGATCCGCGAGCGGATGATGTCCGCGCCTTCGAAGATCATGCTGCCGAGGACTTCGGCGGTCTTTTCGCCGTAGCGCTGCTCGATCACATCGACGTCGCGGCTGTAGGAGTTGACCAGTTGACCACCGTTGCGCCCGCTGGCGCCGTAGCCGACCTTGGCGGCTTCCAGCACAGTGACGCTGTAGCCGGCTTCGCTCAAGAACAGCGCCGAGGACAGACCGGTATAGCCAGCGCCGATCACACAGACGTCGCACTCGACCAGTTCTTCAAGCACCGGGAAGTCGATGACTTCGTTGCGGGTCGCGGCGTAGTAGCTGTTTACGTGTTTTTGCATGATTGAATTCCCGAGCGTCGGCACGCTGCTGCCTGCCGCCGCTGCTGTGAACATAGTTAGAGCTTGATCCAAGTGGCCTTGAGCTCGGTGTACTTGTCGAAGGCATGCAACGACTTGTCGCGACCGTTACCCGATTGCTTGAACCCGCCGAATGGCGCGGTCATGTCGCCGCCGTCGTACTGGTTGACCCAGACACTGCCGGCGCGCAGGCCACGGGCGAAGGTGTGGGCCTTGCTCAGGTTGCTGGTCCAGACCCCGGCGGCCAGGCCGAAGATGCTGTCGTTGGCAATCGCCAGGGCTTCTTCTGTGGTGTCGAAGCTGATCAGCGACAGCACCGGGCCGAAGATTTCCTCGCGGGCGATGGTCATGGCGTTGCTCACGCCGTCGAAAATCGCCGGCTCGACGTACAAGCCCCCCGTGTCTTGGAGAGTGCGCTGACCGCCGGCGATCAGCTCGGCGCCCTGCTCCTTGCCGATCTCGATGTAGCGCAGCACGTTGTCCAGTTGACGCTGGTCGACGAGCGCGCCGACGGTGCTCGCCGGATCCAACGCGTGCCCTGGTTTCCACGCTTGCAGGGCCTCGACCAACAGCGGGATGAACTGCTCGCGGATCGAGCGTTCCACCAGCAGCCGCGAGCCGGCGGTGCAGACTTCTCCCTGGTTAAAGGCAATGCCGCTAGCGGCTGCCTGGGCCGCCACGCGCAGGTCCGGCGCGTCGGCGAACACCACGTGCGGGCTCTTGCCGCCCGCTTCCAGCCAGACCCGTTTCATGTTGCTCTGCCCGGCGTAGATCAGCAGTTGCTTGGCGATTGCCGTCGAACCGGTGAAGGCCAGCACGTCGACGTCCATGTGCAACGCCAGCGCCTTGCCCACGGTGTGGCCGTAGCCCGGCAGGACGTTGAACACGCCCTTGGGAATGCCGGCTTCCAGGGCCAACTGAGCGATGCGGATCGCGGTCAGCGGCGACTTTTCCGAAGGCTTGAGGATGAACGAGTTGCCCGCTGCCAATGCCGGGGCGAATTTCCAGCTGGCCATGATCAGCGGGAAGTTCCACGGCACGATGGCCGCGACCACGCCGGCGGGTTCGCGCGTGACCAGGCCCAGTTGATCGTGGGGGGTGGCGGCAACTTCGTCGTAAATTTTGTCGATGGCTTCGGCGGTCCAGCGGATCGCGTTGGCGGTCGCGGGAATGTCGACGTTCATCGAATCGCTGATTGGCTTGCCCATGTCCAGGGTTTCCAGCAGCGCCAGTTCTTCGCGGTGGGCGAGGATCAGGTCGGCGAAGCGGATCAGGGTGCGCTTGCGCTCGGCCGGCGCCAGCTTGGCCCAGACGCCGGATTCGAATGTCTGGCGCGCGACGGCGACGGCGGCATTGGCGTCGGCTTCGTCGGTGCTGGCGACATTGGCCAGGAAGCGGCCGTCGACCGGGCTGATGCATTCAAAGGTCGCACCGCTTGCCGCTGCGCAGTATTGGCCGTCGATGAAGGCACGGCTTTCGATAGTTAGGGACTGGAAGCGTTGTTCCCAGTCGCTGCGGGTCATGGTCATGAGAGTGACTCACACAGAGAAAGTAGTGGACGAATCCCTGTAGGAGCGAGCCTGCTCGCGATGGCGGCGGACCAGCTACATTGATGGTGGCTGACCGGGCCTCATCGCGAGCAGGCTCGCTCCTACAGGTGATCGGTGGGGTTCGTCTTAGACGGTATGCAAGTACCAGTTGTACTCAAGGTCGGAAATGGAGTTCTCGAACTCGGCCAACTCGCTTTCCTTGCACGCGACGAACACGTCGATGTACAGCGGGTCGATGTACTTGGCCATGACCTCGCTGTCGTCCAGCACCCGCAGGGCATCGCGCAGGTTGTTCGGCAGGCTCTGCTCGTTCTGCTCGTAGCTGTTGCCTTCGACCGGCGCCCCCGGCTCGATCTTGTTGGTCAGGCCATGGTGAACGCCAGCCAGGACCGAGGCCATCAACAGGTACGGGTTGGCATCGGCACCGGCCACCCGGTGTTCAATGCGCACGGCATCCGCCGAACCGGTGGGCACGCGCACGGCCACGGTGCGGTTGTCGATGCCCCAGCTCGGCGAATTCGGCACGTAGAACTGCGCGCCGAAACGGCGGTAGGAGTTGACGTTCGGGCAGAGGAAGGCCATCTGCGCCGGCAGGGTCTCGAGCACACCACCGATGGCGTGACGCAACGAAGCGTTCTGCTCGGGATCTTCGCTGGCGAAGATGTTGTTGCCTTCTTTATCCAGAATCGAAATGTGCACGTGCAGACCGTTGCCCGCCTGACCCGGGTACGGCTTGGCCATGAAGGTGGTGTCCATTTCATGGTCGTAGGCGATGTTTTTCACCAGGCGCTTGAGCAGGACCGCGTAGTCGCAGGCCTTGATCGGGTCGGCGACGTGATGCAGGTTGACTTCGAACTGCGCCGGGGCGCTTTCCTTGACGATGGCGTCAGCGGGAATGCCCTGCTCTTTCGCACCTTCGAGGATGTCCTGCAGGCAGTCGACGTATTCGTCGAGGTCGTCGATCAGGTACACCTGGGTCGACATCGGACGCTTGCCCGACACCGGCGAACGTGGCGATTGCGGACGACCGTTCACGTTGTCCTGGTCGATCAGGTAGAACTCCAGCTCGAACGCGGCGCAGATGGTCAGGCCCAGGTCATCGAACTTGCGCACGATGTTGGCCAGCACTTCCCGTGGGTCGGCAAAGAATGGCTGGCCTTCGATTTCGTGCATGGTCATCAGCAATTGCGCGGTCGGGCGCTTCTGCCAGGGCTCGATGCTCAGGGTGCCAGGGATCGGGTAGCAGATCCGGTCGGCGTCGCCGATATCCAGGCCCAGGCCGGTGCTTTCCACCGTAGAGCCATTGATGTCCAGGGCAAAGAGCGAGGCCGGCAGGTTGATGCCTTTCTCATAAACCTTATGAAGACTGGTGCGCTCGATGCGCTTGCCGCGCACCACACCGTTCATATCCGCAATCAGAAGGTCGACGTACAAAACCTCAGGATATTTCTTAAGGAATGCGTTTGCTTCGTTGAGTTGAACGGCACGCAGAGGGACCGACATGATGCACCTATTAGCTGTTAATTATTATGTTCACTTCACTTTCTGGAGCTCAGTCAATCCGAAAGACAATGTGAAGTCAAGCAGGGGCTATCGGTGTTTTTTGTTGATTTTATTGGTCATCACAGCCACTCATCGTCGAAAAACCTTCAGCAAACCCGCAGCTGATCAGGTTTCCGGTCCTCTAGCCGTTTAGAATTATTTACATGAGAGTTGTTAAAAAAAATCAACGAGGCTAAGCTCTGGAAAAGCTCGTTCAAGTGTCAAACTTCGAGGTGATAAAAATGGCATTCAAGCCATTGATCGGCGTTACTGCGTGCGTCAAACAGATTGGCCTGCACCCCTACCATGTCAGCGGCGACAAGTACTTGCGTGCTGTCAGCGTCGCGGCTTTGGGGCTGCCGGTGATCATTCCTTCCCTGGCCGAACTGACTGAAATCGATGACCTGCTGCCGCAGCTCGATGGTCTGCTACTGACCGGCTCGCCCTCGAACGTGGAACCCTTCCACTATCAAGGCCCCGCCAGCGCCCCCGGCACCGAACACGATCCACAACGGGACAGCACGACCCTGCCGTTGATCCGCGCGGCCGTGGCGGCCGGTATTCCAGTGCTGGGCATTTGCCGTGGTTTCCAGGAAATGAACGTGGCGTTCGGTGGCAGCCTGCATCAGAAGGTTCATGAGCTGCCGGGCTACCTCGATCATCGCGAAGCCAATCATCCGGACCTGGCGGTGCAGTACGCACCGGCGCACCCGGTCAATGTGCTGGCGGGCGGGGTATTCGAAGCCCTCGACCTGCCGCCGGTGTTCCAGGTCAATTCGATTCACAGCCAGGGCATCGACCGCCTGGCACCAGGCCTGCGCAGCGAAGCCGTCGCGCCCGATGGCTTGATCGAGGCGATTTCCGTCGAACACAGCAAGGCCTTCGCCCTCGGCGTGCAATGGCACCCAGAGTGGCAGGTCCTGGCCAACCCTCCCTATCTGAGAATTTTCCAGGCCTTTGGTGACGCGTGCCGGCAACGGGCCGCACAACGCAACGCGCGCTGACTTAAAAACCCGAACCAACGATTTACTGCCCCCACGAGCCAGGTGGGCCGCTTTTGCGCGTCTGCCGCTCGTGACAGCAACACCCTGCGATAACAACAAGCACTACCAGGCAGCCAGGACGGCGGCGCCGAATAAACCCGGCAGATGCACGCTGGGTTTGCAATCAACTATTAAGTCAGGCCGCGTTGGCCCGGCGACTGAAACCTGTTGGGAGTTTCACATGGCAAACGCCTCCAGCACTTACAGGAAGGCTCTTGAGGGTCACCAGCAACCGAAAAAGGTTCTGGTGAAAGTCGATCGCGTCACCAAGAAATTCGACGAGACCACGGCGGTGGACGATGTGTCCCTGGAAATCCATCAGGGCGAAATCTTCGCCCTGCTCGGTGGTTCCGGCTCCGGCAAATCGACCCTGCTGCGCATGCTCGCCGGCTTCGAGCGTCCTACTGAAGGGCGGATCCTGCTCGACGGCGTGGACATCACCGACATGCCGCCGTACGAACGGCCGATCAACATGATGTTCCAGTCCTACGCGCTGTTCCCGCATATGACCGTCGCGCAGAACATCGCCTTCGGCCTCAAGCAGGACCGTTTGCCCGCCGCTGAAATCGATGCCCGTGTTGAAGAAATGCTGCGCCTGGTGCACATGACCCAGTACGCCAAGCGCCGCCCCCATCAGTTGTCCGGCGGCCAGCGCCAGCGTGTGGCCCTGGCCCGCTCCCTGGCCAAGCGCCCGAAGCTGCTGCTGCTCGACGAACCGATGGGTGCGCTCGATAAAAAGCTGCGTTCGCAGATGCAGCTGGAACTGGTGGAGATCATCGAGCGTGTCGGCGTGACCTGCGTGATGGTGACCCACGACCAGGAAGAAGCCATGACCATGGCCGAGCGCATCGCGATCATGCACCTGGGCTGGATCGCCCAGATCGGCAGCCCGGTGGACATCTATGAAGCGCCGGTCAGCCGCATGGTCTGCGAATTCATCGGCAACGTGAATGCCTTCGACGGCACCGTGGTCGAAGACCTCGAAGGCCACGCGATCATCCACAGTCCGGACCTTGAGCAGAAGATCTACGTCGGTCACGGCGTCAGCACTTCGGTGCAGGACAAGTCGATCACCTACGCGATCCGCCCGGAAAAAATGCTCGTCAGCACCCTCAAACCCGAGACCCCGTACAACTGGTCCCAGGGCAAGGTGCATGACATCGCCTATCTTGGCGGCCACTCGGTGTTCTACGTCGAGCTGCCCGGCGGCAAGATTGTCCAGTCGTTCATGGCCAACGCCGAACGCCGTGGCGCCCGCCCGACCTGGGACGATCAGGTGTACGTCTGGTGGGAAGATGACAGCGGCGTGGTACTGCGCGCATGAATACCCTCACTCAGCAGTTCCAGCGGTTTTTGCCGAGCGGCCGCAAGGTCGTGATCGGTATTCCATTCCTGTGGCTGTTTCTGTTCTTCATGCTGCCGTTTTTCCTGGTGATGAAGATCAGCTTCTCCGAAGCCGCCCTGGCCATTCCGCCCTACTCCGAGATCTACAGTTTCGCCGAGCAGAAATTCCAGCTGCTGTTGAACATCGGCAACTACGCCATGCTCGGCGAGGACGAGCTGTATCTGTCGGCCTACCTCGGTTCGCTGAAGGTTGCGGCGCTGAGCACCCTGATGTGCCTGGTGATCGGTTTCCCGATGGCCTACGCGATCACCAAGGCCAGCAAGGAAACGCAAAACGTCCTGCTGCTGTTGATCATGATGCCGACCTGGACCGCGATTCTGATCCGCGTCTATGCGTGGATGGGCATCCTCAGCAACAACGGCCTGCTCAATGGTTTTCTGATGTGGAGCGGGCTGACCGATCACCCGATCGAAATCCTCAACACCAACACTGCGGTGTACATCGGCGTGGTCTACGCCTACCTGCCGTTCATGGTGCTGCCGCTGTACGCCAACCTGGTCAAGCACGATGGCAGCCTGCTGGAAGCGGCGTCGGACCTCGGTTCGAGTACCTTCAACAGCTTCTGGAAAATCACAGTGCCGCTGGCCAAGAACGGGATCATCGCCGGCTGCATGCTGGTGTTCATTCCGGTGGTCGGCGAGTTCGTGATTCCGGAACTGCTGGGTGGCCCGGAGACGCTGATGATCGGTCGCGTGCTGTGGCAAGAGTTCTTCAATAACCGCGACTGGCCGGTGGCGTCCGCCCTGGCGGTGGTGATGCTGTTGATCCTGATTGTGCCGATTCTGCTGTTCAACCGCAGCCAGGCCAAAGAGATGGAGGCACGAGGATGAAACGCTTCGGATTTGCAAAATTCATGTTGATCTTCGGCCTGACGTTTATCTATCTGCCGATGCTGATCCTGGTGATCTACTCGTTCAACGCCTCCAAGCTGGTGACGGTGTGGGGCGGCTGGTCGGTGAAGTGGTACGCCGGACTGCTGGATAACTCGCAACTGATGGGCTCAGTCGTGCGCTCGCTGGAAATCGCCTGCTACACCGCGATTGCCGCCGTGGCGCTGGGCACACTGGCTGCGTTCGTGCTGACCCGGGTCACCCGCTTCAAGGGTCGCACCCTGTTCGGCGGCCTGGTCACCGCACCGCTGGTGATGCCGGAAGTGATCACTGGTCTGTCGTTGCTGTTGCTGTTCGTGGCCATGGCGCAATTGATCGGTTGGCCGATGGAGCGTGGCATCGTCACCATCTGGATTGCCCACACGACATTTTGTGCCGCCTACGTGGCAGTGGTAGTCTCCGCCCGCCTGCGCGAGCTGGACCTGTCGATCGAGGAAGCCGCCATGGACCTCGGCGCCAAGCCGTTCAAGGTGTTCTTCCTGATTACCATCCCGATGATTGCGCCCTCGTTGGCTGCGGGCGGCATGATGTCGTTCGCCTTGTCGCTGGATGACCTGGTGCTCGCCAGCTTCGTTTCCGGGCCAGGCTCCACCACCCTGCCGATGGAGGTGTTCTCGGCGGTGCGCCTGGGCGTGAAGCCAGAGATCAACGCGGTGGCCAGCCTGATTCTGTTGGCGGTGTCGCTGGTGACCTTCCTCGTCTGGTATTTCGGCCGCCGTGCCGAAGCCAGCCGCAAGCGGGCGATCCAGGAAGCCATGGAGCAGACGGCGAATGAGTCGTGGCGGCAACCCGCAACGGCCTGAACAATCCCCTGACCCTGTAGGAGCGAGCGCCCGCTTGCGGCTTGCTCGCGAAGAACCTGAGACCGCCACGGAGTGTCAGGTTACGCGCGATGTCGTTAACGACCTTCGCTAGCAAGCCGCTAGCTCCTACACATTTTTGACCCTGTGGTTTGAATAAAAAAAGAACTGGAGTTGTACCGATGAAAATGTTTGGCAGAACGCTGCTGACACTGTCCCTGTTGGGCGCAATCGCCACCGGCGCCCAGGCCAATGACAAGGTTCTGCGTGTGTACAACTGGTCCGATTACATCGCCCCGGACACCCTCAAGAAGTTCGAGGACGAGACCGGGGTCAGCGTCACCTACGACGTCTTCGACAGCAACGAAACCCTCGAGGCGCGGCTGCTGGCCGGCAAGTCCGGGTACGACATTGTCGTGCCGTCCAACAGTTTCCTGGCCAAGCAGATCAAGGCCGGGGTCTATCAGCCGCTGGACAAGTCGAAGCTGTCGAACTGGAAAAACCTCAACCCGGTGCTGCTGAAAAACGCCTCCGCCAGCGACCCGGACAACGCCCACGCCTTCCCCTACATGTGGGGCTCGATCGGCATCGGCTACAACCCGGCCAAGGTCAAGGACGTGCTGGGCAGCGATGCGCCGGTGAACTCCTGGGACCTGCTGTTCAAGCCGGAAAACGCGGAAAAACTCAAGGCCTGCGGTATCAGCTTCCTCGACTCGCCGACCGAAATGCTTCCAGCCGCCCTGCACTACCTGGGCTACCCGGTGAACAGCAAGGACAAGGCACAGATCGCCGAGGCCGAAGCCCTGTTCATGAAGATTCGCCCGTCGGTGGCGTACTTCCACTCATCCAAATACATCTCTGACCTGGCCAACGGCAACATCTGCGTGGCGGTCGGCTATTCCGGCGACGTCCTGCAGGCCAAAGCCCGCGCCCAGGAAGCCGGGGGCAAGGTCAAGGTCGAGTACAGCATTCCCAAGGAAGGCGCCGGCAGCTTCTACGACATGGTGGCGATTCCCAAGGACGCGGCCAACGTCGACAACGCCTACCTGTTCATGAACTTCCTGATGCGTCCGGAAATCATGGCCGAGATCACCAACAGCGTTGGCTACAGCAACGCCAACTCGGCCGCGACGCCGCTGGTGGACGAGGCGATTCGCAACGAGCCGGGGTCGTACCCGCCGGAAGCCGTGATGGCCACGCTTTACGCGGTGCCGGACGTGCCCATCACTACGCAGCGAATCATGACCCGCGGCTGGACCCGGGTAAAACTCGGCAAGTAAATCCACCACGCCCGTCGGGGGCGTGGTTTGCACCACCGTTCGGGCAGCGTACCAGCGCTGCGGCAACCTGAACGGAGACTCACCGGGCTCCCTCGGTCACGGTGATTCGAACGTCCCTGGTTTGCTGTCTGGCGGTTGTGCATTGCATGACGGCCAGGCAGCGGCCCCGGGGCGTTTTTTTGCTTTCTAGAACAAGCCCAATTGCCCACCGACCAGGGTGCTGAAGTCGTCATCGACAAACGGCAAGATCGCGTCCGCCACCGGCTGTAGCTGACGGCTGAGGTAATGCTCGTAGTCGATGGCGGCGTTGCGCGTTTCCAACGGTTCAGGTCCGGCGACGGTAATCAGGTAACTGATCCAGCCGCCGCGCTGATACTGCAGCGGTCGCCCCTGCCGGGCGTTGTACTCGTCGGCCATCCGCGCGGCACGCACGTGCGGCGGCACGTTACGCTCGTAGTCATCCAGGCGCCGACGCAGGCGCTTGCGATAGATCAGCAACTCGTCATGTTCACCCGCCAGGGTAGTGCGCACGAATTCACGTACGTAGTCCTGATAGGGCCGGCGATGGAATATCCGCAGGTAGAGCTCCTGCTGGAACTGCCGGGCCAGTGGCGACCAGTCGGTGCGCACCGTCTCCAGGCCCTTGTAGACCATTTCCTCGCTGCCATCGTCGCGCATCACCAGGCCGGCATAGCGTTTCTTGCTGCCCTCCTCGGCACCGCGGATGGTCGGCATCAGGAAGCGCCGGAAGTGGGTTTCGTACTGCAACTCCAGCACACTGTGCAAACCGAACTCGGCCAGCAGGTGCTCGCGCCACCACTGATTGACGTGCGCCACCAGTGCACGGCCGATCTGCGCCGCTTCTTCCTGGCCGTGGGGGCGACGCAGCCAGACGAAAGTCGAGTCGGTGTCACCGTAGATCACCGCATGCCCCTGGGCCTCGATCAACTGCCGGGTGCGCTGCATGATTTCGTGCCCGCGCAGGGTGATCGAGGATGCCAGGCGCGTGTCGAAAAAACGGCAGCCGCTGGAACCGAGCACACCGTAAAACGCATTCATGATGATCTTCAGCGCCTGGGACAACGGCGCGTTGTGCTCGCGCTTGGCCACTTCGCGACCTTCGGAAACCCGAGCCACAATAGCCGGCAGACAATGTCGACTGCGGGAGAAACGCGCGCCGCGAAAGCCCGGTACTGAGTCACTGTCGGCGGGATGGCGCAGGCCCTCTATCAGACCTACTGGGTCGATGAGAAAGGTGCGAATGATCGAGGGGTACAGGCTCTTGTAATCGAGCACCAGCACTGACTCGTACAGGCCCGGTTTCGAGTCCATGACAAATCCCCCGGGGCTGGCCTGGGGCGGGCGTTCGCCCTGGTTCGGCGCGACAAAGCCCTGGCGATGCATCAGCGGCATGTACAGGTGAGTGAACGCTGCCACCGAGCCGCCGCTGCGATCGGCCGGCAAACCAGTGACGCTGGCGCGCTCGAGCAGGAAGGTGAGCAGTTCGGTCTTGGCGAAGATCCGCGTGACCAACTCACAGTCCTTGAGGTTGTAGCGCGCCAGGGCCGGCTTGTCCTCGGCAAACATGCGGTTGATTTCATCCATGCGCTGGTAAGGGTTGTCGATCGACTTGCCTTCACCGAGCAGGGTTTGCGCGACGCTCTCGAGACTGAACGAGGGAAAGCTCCAGGTGGCCGATCGCAGCGACTCGATGCCATCGATAATCAGCCGACCGGCCGCTGAAGCAAAAAAGTGATTGTTGCCCGAACCATGTTCACGCCATTGCATTTCCTCCGCCCCACGGCCCAGGCGCAACGGCACCGCCAAGCGACGCGCATGCTCGTGCAGTACCCGCAGGTCGAACTGCACCAGGTTCCAGCCGATGATGGCGTCCGGATCGTGCTCGGCGAACCACTGGTTGAGTTTTTTCAGCAGCGTGGCACGGGAGTCGCAGTACTTCAGGTCGAAGTCCACGTTCTGGTCATCGCCATTGGCGGCGCCAAGCATGTACACCTGGCGCTGGCCGCAGCCTTCGAGGGCAATCGAATACAACTCGCCCTGCTCGGTGGTCTCGATGTCCAGCGAGACCAGTTTCAGGCGTGGACGATAGTCGGGAGCAGGCTTGAGGTGGGCATCGACCAGCACGCCCTCGGCGTCGGGCGTACCGCGAAAAGTCACGGGGGCGGTGATGAAACGCTCCATCAGGTAGCGCTCGGGTGGGCGGATGTCCGCTTCGAAGATGTCGATGCCGGCGCGGCGCAGTACACCTTCCAAGTGCATCAATTGCCGGTGCTGCTGGCAATAGAGACCGAACACCGGGCGATGCTGGAAATCCTGCAGCCCCAGAGGACGCAGTTCGACACCCGCCTCTTCGCGCACCAACGCCTCGGTTTGTGCGCGAAATTGCTCGGGGATGAACGCCACCGACGGTTGCACGGGTAGGCGCACGCGCCGAGGACCAGAATCGGTAGCCAGCCAGAACTCGACGAGCGTGCCGGCCGGGGTGTCGCGCCAATGCCGGGTCAGGACAAAGCCCTGCTGTGAATCCACCACTGCTACCTCGAAGATGATCTCAGGGTGATTCTACCCGTCATTGAGGCATGAGGTTGCCTTTGCATGTCTTGCGCAAGGGATTGTAGGACAAGGTGAAATCCGCTCTGTCACAGCCTCTAGTTATTTTTGTAGTGAATGAAATATTTCACTACAAAACCGTTGACGAGCGGTTTTTCACCTTGCATGATGCAGCCATCTCCCCGATCGGGAGTTCAGGCAAAAGTGTTGTGAAAAAGGCTCGACTGACCGCCGAGCTGTTCCCGGATGTGTACTGCCCACAAGGCAGATTGATGAAGCTGACCTGGCAAGGGCGTCCACTACTCGGGCGAGAAACGCCGGCGATCAATCCTCAAGATGCTTGTGGCCGAGCTGGCAAGAGTCGGTAGCAACTTCCAGGCAATCGCTGTTTCTCCCCGCTGTACCGCCAGTGCGTAGCAGTTTCTCGGCAAGACTACATGCATCCATCCAAGGCCCTGCCGATATTCGGCAGACAACCACTGTCGCCCTGGTTTCGGTACCAGATATCAACTTACCGAATTAGAGAAGTGAACGTGCGAATCAACTAGACAGATCAAACATTGGTCAAGGGGCTTTAACATGAATCTGAACAACCAACCGACTATCGATCAACTGGCTCGTATCATTGCCGCTCAGAAAGACACCCATGACAGTCATATCCTGTGGGTTGCCGAGTCTGGCCAGGTACACATCGACTGCCTGTCGCCCCACGCCCATGAAGACGATTTCGAAAAGAACACCCGTGAGTTGCGCGCCCGGATGAAGATGTTCCGCCGTGGCCAGGGTTATGTCGGTAAAAAAGCCGCCGCCGACAAAGACTTCGTTGGCCGGGTCCTGGCGACCCTGACCCAGGAATGGCAGAACCTGCAGGCCAAGCCTGAAGTGCGCGTCATCGACCGCTACTGCTGAGTTGCCTCGCAGAGCCGCTGATGACCTGAGAGGGTGATCAGCGGCTTTTTTGTGGCCGTCGACTTTACAGTGACGTTATCGAATGCGATTGACGCCGCTTTGCCTACTTGCTCAGTGGGCTGGCGTCGAGGATGCTGTACTCATGCCCGGGCGCCTGGCGCCTGCTAACAATGACAACACTGCAGAGGCTCCTCCATGAAAACCGTCGCGCAACTGCTCAAGCTGAAAGCCGAGCAAGAGGTTCATACCATCAAGGCCGATCAGTCGGTATTCGAAGCACTGGTGGTGATGGCGGCGAAAAACGTCGGTGCCCTACCAGTTCTGAAGGAAGGGCAAATCGTTGGCATCATCAGCGAACGAGATTACGCGCGCAAACTGATACTCAAGGGTTTGTCATCCGTGGTGACCCCCGTCAGCGCGATCATGAATTCGCCGGTCATTACCGTTGACTCGCATCAGAACGTGCAGACCTGCATGAACATCATGACCGACAAACACCTGCGCCACTTGCCGGTGTTCGAAGATGGCAAGTTGCTGGGGCTGCTGTCGATTGGCGACCTGGTCAAGGAGTCCATTGCCGAGCAGGCCGAGTTGATCCAGCAATTGGAACAGTACATTCGCGGGGAGTGAATATCTCTCGGCATCACGGACTGCGCGCCTGCCTGGAAGGGGGAGCGCAGTTTTTCATTGATGCCCGCGCAATCCTCGAAACTTTGTATTTGCTATATCGCGAGGCACTTCTATATTCATTTGACTCCCTGAAGCGTTTTGCCTCCCCTTGAGTGCTAACCATGGCCAGGAATGACCCTCTGATCATCTGTGAGCACTGCGATGGCGTGTATGAAAAAGCCACGCTCGCCAAACACCAGACTGCTGTTTGTCAGCGTTGCGGTGGTGTGCTGCAGCGCTACAACGGCTTGACCGTGCAGCAACGCTTGGCGCTGACCTTCACCGCCGGCGTGTTGTGGATTTTCGCCAACTTCTACCCGGTCATGAGCATCAGCCTCAAGGGCCTGAAAAACAGCGCAACCCTCTGGGACTCGGTCGTAGCCCTGAGTCAGGGGCCGATCCTGTTCATTGCCATGGTAGCGGCCATCTCCATCATTATTGCCCCGGCATTCCAGCTGTTGCTGCTGATCTGGGTGTTGAGTTTTGCCCTCGCGTCGCGTCGCTCACCCGCGTTCAAACTGTGCATGCGCTGGCTGGAAACCTTGCGCCCTTGGAGCATGCTCGAGGTCTGCCTGCTGGGCGCGATGGTCGCGGTATTCAAGCTCGCCGGGCTGTTGGATGTGATTCCCGGTATCGGCCTGTTCGCCCTGGCGGTCCTGAGCCTGTTGCTGATCCGCATCGCGGGACGCGACGTGCGCGAGCTGTGGGACATCCTATGAACGATCTTCCCGAGGCACGCGACCTAAACCTGTGCCTGTGCCACAGCTGCGGCCTGGCCTGCGACATGACAGGCGAACCACATGAGTGCGAACGCTGTGGCGCCCCCCTTCACCGGCGCAAGAGCAATTCGCTGACCCGGACATGGGCCTACCTGTTGGCGGCGTTGGTGTTCTACATTCCGGCCAACCTGTTGCCCGTGATGAATACCAGCATGCTCGGCAGTGGTTCCGACAGCACCATCATTGGCGGTGTGCTGGAATTCTGGGAGCACGGCGCCTGGGACATTGCGCTGATAATTTTCATCGCCAGTATCGCCGTACCCGGCGTCAAATTCGTCGCCCTCAGTTTGCTGTTGATCACCGCGCAACGGGGCAGTTTGTGGGCGCGCAAGGAGCGCTCCAAGCTGTACCGTTTTGTCGAACTGATCGGCTACTGGTCGATGCTCGACGTGATTGTCGTGGCACTGGTGGCTGCACTCGTTAAATTTCAGGCGCTCGGTGATATCGAGCCGCGAGCCGGCATTCTTTTCTTCGGCATGGTGGTGGTGTTCACCATGCTTTCGGCCATGAGCTTCGACCCACGGCTGATTTGGGATACCCGTCAATCAGAGGAGATCATGGATGGAATCGCGAGTCACTGAGGGGCAGCCGCAGCCGGGGTCAGCCAAAATCAAGACCCGTCGCTGGAGTGTGTCGCTGGTCTGGATCGTGCCTATCGTGGCCGTGCTGGTGGGCATTTCCCTGGTGATCCACAACGTGATGCAGCAGGGGCCGGTGATTGTCCTCAACTTCAAGACCGGCCAGGGGCTGACGGCCAACAAGACCGAGGTCAAGTACCGTAACGTGGTCATCGGCCATGTGTCTGACGTCGAACTGAGCGAGGACCAAAAGAGTGTCAATGCCACGGTGAAACTGGCCAAGACTGCCGAGTCGTTCACTCGCAAGGACTCGCAGTTCTGGGTGGTGCGCCCGCGGATTGGCGCCGGTGGCGTCTCGGGGATTGATACCCTGCTGTCGGGTGACTTTATTGGCGCCGATGCTGGCCAGTCGAATGACCGCGCGAAACACTTTGTCGGCCTGGAGGCCCCCCCACCGATCACCTATGGCGAACCCGGCAAGCGCTTCATGCTGCACGCCGAAGACCTCGGCTCGCTGGATATCGGCTCGCCGGTGTACTACCGCAAAATTCCAGTCGGCCAGGTGGTCGCCTATGCCCTGGACGCCGATGGCAAAGGGGTGAACATCGAGGTATTCGTCACCTCGCCGAACGATGCCTACGTCACCGAAAATACCCGTTTCTGGAACGCCAGTGGCCTGGACATCGACGTCGGCGCCAATGGTTTTGCAGTCAAGACCGAATCCCTTTCCGCCCTACTGCTCGGCGGCATCACGTTCCGCGCGCCCGCCTATAGCCCCGGAGACAAACCCGCCGCCGAAGACCGGAACTTCGAACTGTTCGAGGATCAGATGACCGCCCTCGCCCCACCGAATGGCAAGCCACAGTATCTGGCGCTGCGCTTCGACCAGGCCTTGCGCGGTCTCAAGGTGGATGCGCCGGTAGAATTCCAGGGGCTGGAAATCGGTAAAGTGGTGGCGATCAACCTGGACTTCGACGAAAAAACCCGCTCCTTTCCGATCAACGTCGGCATCGTGATTTACCCACAACGCCTCGGCCAGGCCCATCTGAAAATGCTCGCGGCACTCAATCACAACCCCGAGGACGAGCAGGCCGGCATCCGCCTGATCGGCACGTTTATCGAGAACGGTCTGCGTGCCCAGGCGCGCAGTGGCAACCTGCTGACCGGCCAGCTGTATATCGCCCTGGAATTCGTGCCCAAAGCGCCGAAAGTGGTGTTCGACGTCAATGCGCGCCCTGTGATGATTCCAACCATACCAGCCAGCCTCGAGCTGTTGCAGGCGCAATTCCAGGCGATGATCGAGAAGATCAACAAACTACCGATCGAACGAATTGCCAACAACCTCGACAGCAACCTGACAGAAATGCGCAAGGGCATCAAACAGTTCAGCGGCCAGACCCTGCCGGGTGTACAGAGCACCCTGGAAGATGTCAGCAAAACCCTGCAGTCGGCTAACTCGACGCTCGCCGAAGGTTCGCCACAACGCGAGCAATTGACGGAAACCCTCGACGAATTGGGACGTATGTCGCGTTCTCTGCGTGAGTTGTCGGATTACCTGAGCCGGAATCCGGAATCCTTGTTGCGTGGCCGTCCGGACGACGCCTCGCCAAAAAATCTGCAACCGTCTTCGCGTCGCTGACCACAGGAGCAGGTCCATGTCTTTGCCGTTGAAAGTGTCATTAGTCGGTGCCCTGTTGTTGCTCGCAGCCTGTCGCAGCGATCCGATCCACTATCACACCCTGATCCCCGCCCAACCGGCGGCCGATGCCCAGGGTGGGGCGAACATACAGTTCGAGTTGGTCAGCGTGCCGCCCCAGGTGGACCGGCCGCAGATGGTGATACGCGAAGGCAGCAGTGGCCTGGCGATCCTGGAAACCGAATGGTGGGGGGCAAGTCTGTCGGAAGAACTGCAAAGTGCGCTGGTTGATCAATTGTCGAGCGCGGGCAACGGGCACAAGTGGTTGCTACGGGTCGAGGTGCAGCGCTTTGATACGGTCCCCGGACAGTACGCACTGGTAGATGCCCAATGGCGTTTGCGCAACGCAGGCAGCGCAGGCAGCGCAGGCAGCGCAGGCAGCGAGGCCAGCGTGCTGACGTGCCGAACCACGGTGCAGACCCCGGCAGGCCCGACCATCGATGATCTGGTGGTGGCACATCAGAACAACGTCAAACGCCTGGCCTCCGCCATACGCCAGGCGGCGAGTAGTGCGCGCTGCCCTTGATTGAGCTGGGTATTCATTCAACGCCGCTGCCGGGCGTGTTCGGATTGAACACTTCAGTGGATTTGGGCTCAACCGGCACGCTGGCGGCCAATCCGCCGGCAATTTGTCCGCTGATGTAATTGACGCCAGCCATCACGCCGTTGGTTTCATTTTCCATCAAGCCGAGCCACGCCTTGTCGAAGGCCGCATTCAGGCTCTTGCGCATCTGCGCCTGAGCCTCGGGCCGATCACTCTCGTTGGACATCGCACCAATGCCCAGGGACACCACGGAGATCACCGCGCCTGCTACCCTGCCAACGGCCGCAGCAACCGCACTGGCCACGCTGCGCGAGGCAATTTGCGCTTCCAGACGCTCACTGGCCCGCTTGGCCACTGACGAGATCCCGGCGTCCGACAACCCGGCCCCGGCACCGCTGTTAGAGCTGCGCACCTGCTCGACCAGTGCCAGATAGGCCGGCAGGCGGTTGACCGGCTCGGCATGAACGATCTGATAGAGCGAGGCATTACGTGCGGGCGGTGGCGCCAGGGTGATGGCCGGAATCAGGTTCAGGCGCTGGTCAAACTGGTCTTGGGGGATCGAATACTGCTGTTGTATTTCCAGCAAGTGGGCACTGAGCATTTGCAGGTACAAGATCACTGCATCACCCATGATCACGTTCGGATCGGTGACTTTGGTTACGGGGTCCAGCACACGTTCGTGATATTGCTCCTGCAGGTATATCGCCAGCCGGTTGACCACCGTGTCTGTCTCGCCCTTGGCGCTCATTTTGTACCAGCCGACTTTCACCCCCAGCCACTGCTGCGTCCAGTAGCCGGTAAACCAGGGGATGAAGTCGGTCTCGGTGCGCTGAAAAACCTGCTCACGCCAGCGCTCCATGGCCTTGCGGGTGTAGGCCCTCACGGTTTCCCTTGAGGTCGATGACGCGTTTTCAATGTCCTGGTCGATCCGCTGCCACGTCGCCTCGCTGATCACAATGGGCGCTACGGGCTCACTGCGACGCGCCGTGGAGCATCCGCCGAGAACAACCAACAAGACCATGAACAGGAGACGCAGACTCAAGATCGCAGGCCCTCCAGGATCAGTGAGGCAGCCGACGCCACGCATCAACCCGAACGGGACGCTTGGCAGTTTCGAAGAAGATGCCTGGAGTATAGGCTGGGAAAGGAAGGCTTTTCGGACGCAAAAACAAAACCCCTACCTGCATTCGCAGATAGGGGTTTCGGAATTTAATCTTGAC
>NZ_JALJRO010000109.1:0-341 GCF_024519635.1 Pseudomonas sp. Pse1 | reverse complement strand
AATAAAAAAGTAGAAAAAATAGATAAGAAATGGAGGAAAGAGGGAAGAAAGAGGAAGGAGGAAGAAGGAAGAGAAGGAAAAAAAGGAAAGAAAAAAAAAGAAAAAGAAGGGAGGAAGAAAAGAGAAGAAGGAAGAAAAAGGGAGGAGAAGAGAAAAAAGGAGGAAGAAAGGAGGAAGGGGAGAGAAGAAGGGAAAAAAGAGGAAGGAAAAAGGGAAAAAAAAAGAAAGGGGAAAAGGGAAAAAGGAGGAAGAAGGAAGGAGAAAGGAAGGAAGAAGAGAAGGAAAGAGAAAAGGAAAAAGAAAGGGAAGAAAGGAAAAGGAAATGAGAGAAGGAGAGAAAA
>NZ_JALJRO010000108.1:0-342 GCF_024519635.1 Pseudomonas sp. Pse1 | reverse complement strand
CATCCGCATCCGCATCCGCATCCGCATCAGCGTCGGCATCAGCATCCGCATCCGCATCCGCATCCGCATCCGCATCGGCATCCGCATCCGCGTCGGCATCGGCGTCAGCATCCGCATCCGCATCCGCATCCGCATCCGCGTCGGCATCCGCGTCAGCATCCGCATCGGCATCGGCATCGGCATCGGCATCGGCATCGGCGTCAGCATCCGCATCGGCGTCGGCGTCGGCATCCGCATCCGCATCCGCATCCGCATCCGCATCAGCATCAGCATCCGCATCCGCATCCGCATCAGCATCAGCATCAGCATCAGCATCAGCATCAGCATCAGCATCAGCATCAG
>NZ_JALJRO010000107.1:0-344 GCF_024519635.1 Pseudomonas sp. Pse1 | reverse complement strand
TACACCAATCTTCATCCGGATCTGGTTGATGAAGATCACCAGGCAGTTGGCTTTCTTGATTTTACCTTTTATTTTACTCATCTCCTTTTCCCTCCTCCTTTCTTTTCTTCCCCCTTTCCTCTCCCCCCTCTCTCCTTCTCTTTCCTCCTTCTTTCCCCTTTCTTCCCCTTCTTCTCTTTCCCTCTTTCTCCCTTCTCTTTTTCTCCTTCTCTCTTCCCTCCTCTCTTTTCCTCCCTTCCCCTTTCCTTCCTCTTCCCCTCCTCTTCCCCTCTCTCCCCCTCCCCTTTCTCCTCTCCCTTTTTTCTTTTCTCTTCCCTCCCTCCTCTCTCCTCCCTTCCCTCCTT
>NZ_JALJRO010000106.1:0-345 GCF_024519635.1 Pseudomonas sp. Pse1 | reverse complement strand
AGAGGGGAAAGGAAGGAAGGGGGAGGAGGGAAGAAGAAAAGGAGAGGAGAGGGAAAGGGAAAGGAGAGGAGAAAAAAAAGAAAAGGGGAGGAAAAAAGAAAGAGGGGAAAAGAGGGGGGAGAAAAAAGAAAAAAAGGAGAGGAGGAGAGGAAAAGAAGGAAGAAGGGGGAAAAGAAGAAGGAAAAGGAGGAGGAAAAAGAGAAGAGGGAGGAGGAGGGAGAAAAGAGAATTAGGGAGAGAAATGAAGAGGGAAAGGGAGGAGTAGATTTAAACAGGAGGGAGGGAAGGGAGAGCGAAAAGAAGGATATAGGAGAGGTAGGCGGCGGTGTGAAGGGTCATGGTGGC
>NZ_JALJRO010000105.1:0-346 GCF_024519635.1 Pseudomonas sp. Pse1 | reverse complement strand
GTGCGTTGATATCGCGACTCAGGTCGCACACAACTGTCGGTGCCGCATAATTTCTTCTGCTTTCTGTGAACCCCACAAGCTCCAGAACGCCCTCACTCACGGTGACTGTTTTACCCCTGTTCTGACCCTTGAAGTTGAAAGTCGCCTTGATTGTTTTGGTGCTATTGTCAAATGTCAGTTTCAGGCTGCCTTCGGTGGCGGTGTAGTTGATTTGAGAGAAGGGGCCTGATTTTGACCAGAGGGCATTAACGCCAGAGGTGGTAGTGAAGTCTGAAGTGATGGCGTATGTTTTGTCAGTGACGTCGCCATCGTTAGGGATAAAAAAAGAAAATTCTTGAAAGTCTTG
>NZ_JALJRO010000104.1:0-346 GCF_024519635.1 Pseudomonas sp. Pse1 | reverse complement strand
ACCGCACGCTCCTTGACCGAGTTGACGAAGTCCTTGACCACAGGCAAGGCGACGTCGGCTTCCAGCAACGCCATGCGCACTTCGCGCAGGGTGTCTTTAATATTGTCCTCGGTCAGCTTGGCCTTGCCGGTAACGTGGCGCAGCGTCTGCGAGAGACGGTCAGTCAAGTTTTCAAACATGCGCGATCCTTTCAGGCCCTATTCATCGAAATGCATTGGTAGACCGAGGTAATGACGGCCCAGGCTGTGGTAAATCGCTATTAAAAACAGCGCTCGGCGAGCCTGCGGCGTGGGCAGGTCGCGGATTATAGCGAAGACTGCGCCTGTGCACACCCGCTGTCTGGCCT
>NZ_JALJRO010000103.1:0-350 GCF_024519635.1 Pseudomonas sp. Pse1 | reverse complement strand
TGCAGGTCTTCGAAGACCTGATCCTTAACAGTCGCTTCGGTGATGGTAACGCTCAGCGGGCCGCCGTCTTTGTAGACGTCGTCTCCCTGGACTGGCGCGGTATAGATCGCGCTGGTATCACCGGCTTTGACGGTAACCGTACCACCATTGCTGAGTTTGACGGTCAGATCGTCCTTCAACGCTTGGTTGAGGGTGATGGTGAAGGTCGGATTGGCGTTTTCAAACACAGGACCGTTGCCAGCGATGCTGACTGTCACGGTGTCGGTGGTGTCGTTGATCTGCACCACGCCCGGTTCTTTGCTCAGTTGCAGGTCTTCGAAGGCCTGATCCTTCACGGTTGCGCTGTCGAT
>NZ_JALJRO010000102.1:0-352 GCF_024519635.1 Pseudomonas sp. Pse1 | reverse complement strand
TTTCCCAACACAACCCGTCCTGCAAGGGTAAATGGCACGCATTCTGCGCCCTTGCAAGACAGAACGCTGCCGGGAAAGCGAACCGTCAGGCGATACGAAGACGAAAATCACACACTGACGGAGAGAAAACCATGACGATTTCCCTGCATACCCAGACTAGCGCCCCTAACACCGCAGCGGCAACCAGCGTATCCCCGCTGGACCCGTCAGGCTCCTCAAAAACGAAATTTTCTAAAACCAGAGCCGACATTTATCAGACCGTTACCGACAACATCATTGCAGCACTTGAAGGCGGTGTAAAACCGTGGTCCTGCCCGTGGCAGCGTGTAGATGGCATGTCTGGTCTGCCTTC
>NZ_JALJRO010000101.1:0-354 GCF_024519635.1 Pseudomonas sp. Pse1 | reverse complement strand
TGAATCGGATGCCTTGACTCGGAGCTGTGACACCAGCGCGTGATGCCGGTGCTCGGCGTGCGCCCGCGCGAGGAGGGCGTCCATCGTCGCGGCGTCGAGGTCGGCCGGACGCACCGTCTGGCGCGGGTCCACGAGCAGGACGACGTCCCTGGCCTGCTGGGTGATCCAGTCGAGCTGGGTGTGGGAGACGTCGTCGTCGCCGAAGAGGCGCTGGTTGATGGCCGTGTACTTGTTGTTGAGGGCGCCGTTGGACTGCGCCGAGCGCAGACCGAGGCGGTGGGCCTCGTCAACGATCAGGATGTCGTAGCGCTCCTCGGCGTCTCCGACGTTCCACACGGACAGCACCATGGACGG
>NZ_JALJRO010000100.1:0-355 GCF_024519635.1 Pseudomonas sp. Pse1 | reverse complement strand
GTTTGACGGTCAAATCATCCTTCAACGCCTGGTTGAGGGTGATGCTGAAGGTTGGATTGGCGTTTTCGAACACAGGACCGTTACCGGCGATGCTGACGGTCACGGTGTCGGTGGTGTCATTGATCTGCACCACGCCCGGTTCTTTGCTCAGTTGCAGGTCTTCGAAGACCTGGTCCTTCACGGTTGCGCTGTCGATGGTGACGCTCAGCGGGCCGCCGTCTTTGTAGACGTCATCGCCTTGGATCGGTGCGGTGTAGATCGCGCTGGTATCACCGGCTTTGACGGTAACCGTACCGCCATTGCTCAGCTTGATGGTCAAGTCGTCGGCGAGAGCTCTGTTGATGCTGACAGTGAA